>NZ_CP087190.1:1790000-1952500 GCF_024749165.1 Pseudomonas sp. B21-023
TCGCTGGCGCCAGTGCTGGTGTTCCTCAACGACCACAAGGCCGAGACGCTGGAGCGGGTCACCGCCGCGGCCAAGGCCTTCGCCGACAGCCACAGCAAGGAGGGCCTGCAGTTCCTCCTGGCGGCGGGTAATGCCGGCATCGAGGCCGCCACCAACGAGGTGATCAAGTCGGCCGAGCTGACCATCCTGATCCTCGTGTACATCTGCGTGGCGGTAATGTGCATGATCACCTTCCGCTCGTTCGCCGCGACCTTGTGCATCGTCCTGCCGCTGGTGCTGACTTCGGTACTGGGCAACGCGCTGATGGCCTTCATGGGCATTGGCGTGAAGGTCGCCACGCTGCCGGTGGTGGCGCTGGGTGTGGGCATCGGCGTGGACTACGGCATCTACATCTACAGCCGCCTGGAAAGCTTCCTGCGCGCCGGCCTGCCGTTGCAGGAGGCCTACTACGAGACCCTGCGCTCCACCGGCAAGGCGGTGCTGTTCACCGGCCTGTGCCTGGCCATCGGCGTGTGCACCTGGATCTTCTCGGCGATCAAGTTCCAGGCCGACATGGGCCTGATGCTGACCTTCATGCTGCTGTGGAACATGTTCGGCGCCCTGTGGCTGCTGCCGGCGCTGGCACGCTTCCTGATCAAGCCAGAGAAACTGGCGGGAAAGGAGGGCGGGTCGATCTTCGCCCATTGATCCTCAGCAAGGGGCCGCTGCGCGGCCCAATCGCCGGCAAGTCGCAGCGGCGAACCGCGGCTCCCACAGGTATGCGCTGGCCTTGAAGATGGCGCGATCTCTGTGGGAGCCGGCTTGCCGGCGATTGGGCTGCGGAGCAGCCCCATGGCTATAATGACTGCCCAATTTCCCGGATGTCCCCATGACCCTCGCCACCGCCCTCGCAGCCTGCGACATGCTCCTGATCGACGGCCTACACGCCTTCGACTTCACCCTCGACGAATCCGGCCTCACCATCGAATGCATGGACGGCCGCCAACTGCGCCGCTGGACCTTCACCCCCGAGCAGATCGCCGCCGCCACCGGCGCGGGCGACGACTGGAGCCTGGCCACTGATGAAGGCGAGCATCGTCTAGTCTGTATGAGTGCTTTTCGTGCCCCGGATGAAGAAGACGATGAACAGGAAATGGACACGCCTGCTGACCGCTAGCCTCATGGCTTTGTCAGTCAACGCCCAGGCCGCCACGTTGCTGGTGGGCAGCTACACCGACAACGGCAGCGAAGGGATCTACCGCTACGACTTCAACGCTCGCACTGGCCAGATCGACGCCAAGCCTCGGCAGGTGGTCAAGAGCGTCAGCCCCTCGTGGCTGGTGCTGTCTGCAGACCAGCGCCAGCTGTTCGCCGTCAATGAAACGCCCAAGGGCAATGTCAGCAGCTTCTCGCTGGACGGCAAGGGCGAGATCAAGCTGCTGAACCAGGTGCCCAGCCAGGGCGAGGAGCCGACTCACGCCAGCCTGAGCCATGACCAGCGCTACCTGTTCGTCGCCAACTACGCCGTCGCTCCCGACCCCGGTGGCAGCCTGGTGGTGATCCCGGTGGGCAGGGACGGCAAGCTCAAGCCGGTGGTACAGCAGGCCCGGCACACGCCAAGCAAGGTCGACCCCGAGCGCCAGGCCGGTGCCCATGTGCATTCGCTGGTGCTGTCACCCGATGGCCGCCACCTGTATGCCTGCGACCTGGGCGCGGACAAGGTGTTCATCTACCGCTACGACGGCGCCAGCCCCGAGCATCCACTGAGCCCGGCGATTCCGCCGTCGGTGGCGTTGCCACCGGGCAGTGGCCCGCGCCATCTGCTGTTCGACGCCAAGGGCCGGCATGCCTACCTGACACTGGAGATGAGCGCCGAGGTGGTGGTATTCGATGTGCAGGACGGTGCTCTGACCGAGCGCCAGCGCGTGCCGCTGACCGACAGCAAGGATGCAGCGGCCAGGGCCGCGGGCGGGCTGCACCTGTCGGCCGATGGCCGCTTCCTCTATGTCAGCAATCGCGGCACCGCCAACGAGATCGTGGCGTATGCGGTAGGCAAGGACGACGGCCAACTGAGACTGGTGCAGCGTCGGTCGGTGGAGGGCGACCATCCCCGCGAATTCGCGCTCGACCCCAGTGGCAACTACCTGCTGGTGGCGAACCAGAAGAGCAACCAGATCGTGGTCATGCGCCGCGATCCGCGCAGCGGCAAGCTGGGGGACACCGTGCAGAAGTTGGCGCAGCAGGCGCCTTCGGACCTCAAGTTCCTCGAATAATGGCAGGGGCTGAAAACCTCCGGCGTGGGAGCGGGCTTGCCCCGCGATGAGGCCGGCCCTGCGATCGCGGGGCAAGCCCGCTCCCACGTTGTTGCCCTCACGCCTTGATTATCAATGGCCATGATAATCGCTACTGCCGCAATGAATTTTTACAGGCGGACCTATCGGCGTAAGTTTTGACCCAAGGCCCACGACGGGCCAACGTCAACCACCGAAGTCGAGGTCTGCCAGCATGAACTTCAATCTCTTCCCACTCATCGCCGCCTCCGCCATCTCCGCCTCCGTCGTTCTGCCAGCCCATGCCCAGGCGGAGCAGCACGCGAAGGCGTCGAGCACCAACAGCTACACCCAGAAGTACCTGCAACAAAGCGCGCATTTCCATGCCGCCTTGAGCAAGCACTCCAATTGAGTGTGTAAAGGCATTGGTAATAGCACAAAGCCATGTGATTTAATTTGACGCTAAATTTTTGACTCGCCAAAGGGGCAGAGCATGATGTGGCGTATCACGGCGGTTGTGCTGTTGTTGATGTCCGCGCCGATTCTGGCGCTCTGAGCGACACGCTGTCTCACTTGGCCATCACGGCCTTGAACAGCGCCGATTCCAGCCAGCCCTGCAACCAGCTCCGCAGCCGCGGATAAGCCGCCTCGGCGAACCATTGCGGTTCGACCCCGGCAAACTGGCGCATCAAGGGCAGCAAGGCGGCGTCGGCCAGGCACGGGTGGTCGGCCAACAGCCAAGGCCGGTTTTCGAGCAGGCTTTCCAGCTCGGCCAGCCAGGGTTCGGACTGTGCCCGGTAGTGGGCCCGGGAATGCTCGGGATAGCGCTCGGCATATTTGTACAGGTTCACCTGCGCCTTGAACGTGCTGTCGTTGCGGGCGATCAGCGCTTCGGCCTGGCGCGCCGCCGCCGGGTCGGCCAGCAGGCGCCAGTCATCGGGGTCGTGCCGGTCGAGCGCCCAGCGCATGATGTCGATGCTTTCCTCCAGTACGCCATTCCCGCTATCGAGCACCGGCACCGTGCCCTTGGGCGAGAGTGCCAGCAGTGCGGCGGGCTTTTCCTTCATCTTTACCTCGATCACCTGCACCTCGCACCCGGCGTAGCGCAGCGCCAGGCGTGCGCGCATGGCCCAGGGGCAGCGGCGGAACGAGTAGAGGATCACCCGCACACCTCGACATCGCTCAGGCCGTTGCCCTGGCGGCGCACCTTGATCTGCACCGGAATGCGCTCGTGCATCTCCTGCACGTGGGAGATTACCGCCACCTTGCGGCCCTGGGCCTGCAGGCCATCAAGGGCGTCCATGGCCAGTTGCAGCGACTCGGGGTCGAGGCTGCCGAAACCTTCGTCGATGAACAGCGATTCGATGCGCAGGGTGCTCGAGGCCATCGACGCCAGGCCCAGAGCCAGGGCCAGTGAGACCAGGAAGGTTTCGCCACCCGACAGCGAGTGCACCGAGCGCAGCTCGTCGCCCATCTCGGTGTCCAGCACCAGCAGGCCCAGGGCGCTGCCGCCACGCTTGAGGCGGTAGCGTTTGGCCAACTGGCGCAGCTGGCTGTTGGCGTGGTGCAGCAGCAGGTCGAGGTTGTAGCCCTGGGCGATCTTGCGGAACACATCGCCGGAGGCTGAGCCGATCAGCGCATTCAGCCGCGCCCAGCGCTGCCATTGCTGGTAAGCCTGCTCGATCTGCTCGGCCAGGGCCTGGCTGGCGTGCTGGCGGCGCTGGTCGTCGGCCTGGCGCGCGCGTAGCTCGGCGCAGCATTGTTCTTGAACAGCCAGCTGCTGCTGGAGCTCGCTTAGCGCTTGCTCCAGCTCTTCCACCGGCAACTCGCCGTGGGCCTGGCTGGCATGCTGCTGCAGGCGTTGTTCACGCTCCTGAAGCAGCACGCGGCCCTGCTCGATGGACTTCTCCGCGGTTTGCAGGTGCTGACGCAGTTCACCGAGCTGGGCATCGTCGATGGCCAGCAGGCGGTCAAGGCCGGCATCGTCCAGCTCAGGATGAGCGCTGCGCCAATGAGCGATCTCGCCCTGTAACTGCTGATGCTCCTGCTCCAGTGCCTGTTGGCGTTGCTGGTTGGCCTTGAGGTCGGCGGCCAGCTGCACGCTTTGGGTGTGCAGCGCTTGCAGATGCTGGACGCTGTCGGCCTCGGCGGTCCGTGCCTGTTCCAGCAGGGAGTCCATGTGCTGTTGCCAGGCTTCGGCGCTGGGCTGTTCACCGAGCAGCTCGCTCAGGGTGGCTCGGGCCTGCTGGTGTTGCTCGTCCAGCACGGCGAGTTTCTGTTGCAGTTGCTGCTGCCCTTGCAGGCGTGTTTGTTGCTGGTCGCGCAGTTTGTCGAGCTGGACTTGACGGGCCTGTAGCTCTTCCTGCTCGTCCTTGCGCAGGTCGAGCTGCTGACGGCGCTGGGCGATCTGCTGGTCGAGGCTGATGAAAGCGTTGGCCGGGTCGTCGCGCAGGGCCTGGAGAATATCCTGGGGCAGCACGCTGCCCAAGCCGTCGAGGCTTTGTTCCAATTGCTGGGCGTCGGCGGCCAGGGCCTGGTGTTGCTGGTCGAGGTGACGCTGCGCCTGTTGCTGGGCTTCGCCTGCGGTCTGCAATTGCTGGGTGAGGCGCGCGGCATCCTTTTGCAAGGTGAGCAGGGCGCCCTGGCGTTTCTCGTCGCGCTCGATTTCCTCGCCGAGTCGACGTAACTGGCCATCGAGCCACTTGCCGCGGGCAGCGTCGTCCTGCGGGGCAAGTGCCGGCCACAGGGCGTGGGCCTGGACCTGTTCGATCACAGGTTGCAACTGCTCGCCGAGCTGCTGCTGCTGTTGCTGGTAATCCTTGAGCTGGGCATTGACCACGCCCAGTTCGGTGCGCAGTTCCACCAGCTTGCCATTGAGCTGCTCGACTTGCTTGTGCGCCGCCTCTTCCTCGGCCTGGTCGTGCCGACCAAGGCTGTGCAACAGCGCTTCGGGCTGGTGGAACGGGTGTTCGGCGCTACCGCAGACCGGGCAAGGCTCGCCGTCGCGCAGTTGTGCGCGCAGCTCCTCGACGCTGGTGTTGCGCGCCAGGCGCTGGCGTTCGAGCAATTGACGGGTGAGGGTCAGCGCTTGCTCTGCGCTTTCCAGCTCGGCCTTGGCCGCGGTGCCTTCGCCGATCAGTTGCTGGCGCCGCTGCATGGCTTGCTGCTGGCGTTCACGCAGGGCGGCGAGGGCCTGGCGCAGTTCCTGCTCGCGGCCATGCAGGCGGCTCAGCTCTTCGACGGCGCGCTGTTGCTTGCGGTTGTCCTGAAGCATGGCGCCGAGCAGATCGACCTGCTCGGCCAACGCATGGGGTTCGGCACCGGCTTCGCGGAACAGCAGTTCGAAATGCTCGCGTTGCGCTTGCAGTTGGGCGTTGGCCTGGCTGGCCTGGGCCTGCAGCCCGGGCAGCTCTTCGCGGCCCTTGGCCAGGCGGCCGCCGATCAGCATGACCTGCTTGAGTTGCGGCAGATAGGCCTGCCAGGCGTCGGCGAGGCCGCCCAGGTGCTGGCTTTCGGCCAGGGCGGCATCGATCTGCGACAACTGCTGCTGGCTGCGCTGCTGATGGTCTTCCAGCTGTTGCAGTTGCTGCTGTCCTGCGCTGGCCTCCTGCTCGGCCTGGTTACAGGCTTCGCGCTGCGCGGCGAGGTCTTTGTCCAGACGTGCGATGTCACCTTGAGCGGCGAAGGCCTGGCGCAGGCGCGGTGCATTGTCGCCTTGCAGGGCTTGCTGCCGGGCCAGGTGCTGGCGGGCTGCCTCGAGGGCCTGCTGCTGTGTGTCGATATTTTGCTGCAGATCGCTTTGCTGGCGTTGTTGCTGGTCGATATCCGCCTGCACCGGGGCCAGTTGCGCGGCCAGGTGCTGTTGGCGATGGAATTGGTGGCGCTGGGGCGCCAGGCGCTCCAGGCGTTGCAGGTCGACGCGCTGCTCGGCCAGTTGCTGCCACGCCTGCTCGGCGGCTTGCAGGGCAGTGCCGGCCTCATGGTGCTGGACTTGCAGGCGCTGCTGTTCTTCGAACCAGGTGCGCTGTTGCTCGAGCAGGCGCTGGCGCGCCTGCTCGGCCTTGAACTGTTGCTGGGCCTGTTCCAGTTCCTGGTCGAGGGTGGCGCGGGCTTCGGCGTCCATCGGTAGCAGGTGCTCGGCCTGTCTCTTCAGGTCGTTGTGAACCTCGCCGGTTTCCCGAGCCTTGCTGAACGCGCGCTGGCCGAGGCGGGTGTAGATCGCCGTATTGGTGAGCTTTTCCAGCAACTCGCTGCGCTCACGGTCGTCGGCCTTGAGGAACGCGCCGAACTCGCTCTGGGCGAGCATCACTGCACGTGTGAACTGCTCGAAGTTCAGGCCCAGGCGAGCCTCGACCAGTTGCTTGTATTCGTTCTTGCCACTACCCAGCAACTGCTCGCTGTCCAGGTCGTAGAGGCTCTGGCGGCTGTTCTGTAGCTTGCCGGTGGCTTTCTCGCGGGCGCGGTTGGCTTCCCAGCGGGCACGGTAGCGGCAGCCGTCGATGCCGATGAAATCCACTTCGGCAAAGCCGCTGCCGGTACCTCGGCGTAGCAGGTTGCGTGGATCGGAGGTGGGGATCTCGCCGTCGGCATCCGGCACCTTGGCTTCCCGGGCGATATCGTTCAGCCGTGGCACGTTGCCGAACAGGGCCAGGCACAGGGCGTCGAGCAACGTGCTCTTGCCGGCTCCGGTCGGCCCGGTGATGGCGAACAATCCGGCGCTGGCCAGGGGCTCGGCGGTGAAGTCTATGTCGAGGGGGCCGGCAAGGGAGGCCAGGTTCTTCAGGCGGATGGCGAGAATCTTCATGGTCGTTCCTCTTCTTGCAGCACGTCCTGCAACAGCTCGGCAAAGTCGGCCAGGGCCTGTTCGTCGACGGGGTTGCCGTACTGTTGCTGCCAGGCACGGCTGAACAGGTCCTGCGGGGTCAGCTGGGCCAGTTCGACAAAGGCTTGTTCATCCTCCTCCTGGCGCCCGGCGCCGGCATACTCGGCGCTGATGCGCACCAGGCGCACAGCCTTGCCCTGCAGGGCTGTCTCGATCTGCTGGCGCAGGTCGGGCTGCGGCTCGTCCAGGCTTACCCGCACCTCCAGCCAGGGTTGGCGGTTGGGGTCCTCGAGCAGGTCGATCACCGGCAACTGCCCCAGTTGTTCGAGCAACTCGCCCAGTGGTGCCGGGCCGACCCGCTGCAGGGCCACGGCACGCGGCACCGGGCGCGGCTCGACGCTGACCAGGTCGGTGCCCTCCAGCTCCACTTCTAGCACCTGGTGCGGGTAGTTGATCTCGGCGAACGACAGCGGGATCGGCGCGCCGCTGTAGCGGATGCGATCCTCGCGGTTGACCTTCTGCGGCTTGTGCAGATGACCCAGGGCGACATAGCTGATGGCCTTGTCGAACAGCCGCGCTGGCAGCGCCTCGGCATTGCCGATGATCAGGCTGCGTTCGGAGTCTTCCGAGATGCTGCCGCCGGCCATGTGCGCATGGCTGATGGCGACCAGCGCCTGGCCCTTCTTGCGTTTCTTCTGCGCCGCCGCGATCAACTGCTCGTGGACCTGGGTGATGCCCTGCAGGTAGTCGTCACCCAGCGCCGGCCCGGTGACTTCGGCGGGACGCAGGAAGGGCAGGGCCAGGCACCAGGCGCCGACCTTGCCGCGGGCGTTGGTCAGCGGGATCAGCAGGCGCTCGGCATCCAGCTGGCCTTCGTCGAGCCAGTGCACGCGGCCCAGGGCGTGGGTGCGCAGGCGGCGCATCAGTGGCGCCGGCAGCTCGATGCGCGAGCCGGAGTCGTGGTTGCCAGCGATCATCACGATATCCAGCTTGGGCTGTTGCTCGTGGGCCTGGACGATGAAGTCGTAGAGGCGCTCCTGGGCTTTGACCGGCGGATTGACGGTGTCGAAGATGTCGCCTGCGATCAGCAGCGCGTCGGGCTGGCGCAAGCGCAACTGGCCGAGCAGCCAGTCGAGGAAGCAGGCGTGTTCGAAGTCGCGTTCCTGGCCGTGCAGGCTCTGGCCCAGGTGCCAGTCGGAGGTGTGAAACAGACGCATGGAAGATCCGTAGGGTAAGCGGCAGGGGGCGTTTGGATTCGGGCGGTATGGTAACCCATCGCGGACTTGTGGGAGCGGGCTTGGCCCGCGATGAGGCTACTTGGGATACAGCGGTGGCAGGCTACTGGCCTCACCCGTTGGCGCCAGCACCTGCTCGGCCGGCGGTATGGCACCGATCGCCCGCCACAGCTCGTCGCCATGCCAATACTGGCCGCTCTCGCTGTACAACGCACCGTTCAACCCATCCAGCGCATCGGACAACGGCACGAAACGCGCCGCCATCTCGGCCAGGGTTTCCGGCTGCTGCCGCGCCCAGGCGTCCAGCGCCTGGCGGGTGGCCTGCGGGTCGTTGGCCTGGCAGGCGCGCTTGAGGTCGTCGAGCAGCGTGCGTGGGCTCGGGCCAGTCTGCGCCGCCCGCAGTACCGCCGGTTGCGAACGGGCGCGCCACCACAGGGTGAAACCGAGCAGGGTAGTCAGCGCCAGCACCAACGTCGCCAGTTGCCAGGGCCAGAGCAGGCCTGGGGCCATGTTGCTGTCGCCGGCCGGGGTGTCGGCGCTGAGCGCCGGATTGTCCTGCACGTTCAGGGTGCGTGCCGGCAGGCTGCTGTGCTCCAGGTGGTCCTCGCGGGTGTTCCACCAGGTCACCTCCAGCGCCGGCAGGGCCAGCTCGCCAGCGTGGGTCGGCACCAGCGCCTCGCGCTCTTCACGGTTGGCGACCATGCCGCGTTCGCCGATCTCGTTGCGCAGCAACGGCTGGTCGGGGTAGCGGCGCAGGCCGATTGCCTCGGTGGCCGGCAACGGCGGCAGCTGGGTGCTTGAAAGGCCTTCGGCGCGCACGCTGATGTTGCGGGTCAACGAGTCGCCGATCTGCGTCGGCTGGTTGTTCGGGTCGGGGTTCCAGTGTTCTTCAAGGGTCAGGCTGCGTGCCGGCAGCCAGGGGCGGTCGGCCGGGTAGCCGGCCGGGATGGGCTTGACCGTCAGGCGCAACGGCAGCGAACTGACCTGCACCTGGCGACCGACCCTTGGCGTGCCGGCGGGTTGCTCGCCATTGTCGGCTGCGGTGGCGGTGAAGCGCAGCGGCGGCACGTCAAGGTTGCCGCTTTGCTGGGGGTAGATGGCGTAGCGGGTCTCGATCACCCCATGGCGCACGCCGTTGATCTCTTTCTCGTAGGTGCGCGACTCGCCCAGCGGGTCGACCTTGGCGTTCTCCAGTTGCAGCGGGCTGAGGTTGCTGTCGTCGTACAGCGCCACCGAATGGTAGATGCGCAGGGTCAGCACGGCCTGGGCCTGGACATAGACCGCGCTGCTGTCCAGGGTGGCCTCGACGAACACTTGCGAGGCTGCGTCCGGGCGCTGGCTGTCGGCCTGCTGCACCTGCAGCTCGATGGCCTGGCTGCGTGACTGGCCCAGTTGCAGCTCGGGGATGCGCAGGCTGCCGCTGCGCCGGGGCAGCAGGGTGATGATCCAGCGGGTGCTGGCGCGGGTCTCGCCGTCGAGGGTGTGCAGGCTGTTGAGCTGGCGCGTGCCACGGACCTCGAAGTCGGGCTCAAGGGTGCGCAGGTCGGGCTTGCCGAACTGGGTCACGTCCTGGCTCTCGAGGGTGAGCTCCAGGGTTTCGCCGGCCTCGAGGCGCGTGCGGTCGACACTGGCCTGCAGGGTCGGTTCGGCCTGGGCCGCGAGGCTCCACAACAGGCCTAGGAGAAAGACGCCGAAGCGACTCATCGTGGGGTTTCCTGATGCAATTGCTGTTCATACCAGAATTTGCGCCGCAGCAGTTCCGCCGGATTATCGGGGATCTCCCGCAACCATTGTTCCAGGGCCTGGCGCTGTTCGGCGTCGAGGCTGGTGGAGAGCGGCCGCTGGGGCGGCTGGGTGATGCTGTCTTCATCGCCGCCGGCAGTGCCGGACGGAGCCTGGGAGTTGCCCTGGCTGTCACCGTTCTGCTGGCCTTGTGCCGGGTTGTCGCTGTCCGGCGAGCCCTGGGCTTGGCTGCTGGTCGAGCTGCTGTTGCCTTCGGTCTCGTTGCCGGGCGTGTCCCGGGCATCGGCATTGTTCGGCTGTTCCTCGGCCTTGGCCTGGCGCTGTTGCAACAATTGCTGGACCAGCGCCTGGTTGTCCAGCGCCGCTTTCAGGTCGGGTTGACGCTCCAGTGCCTGTTCGTAAGCGTCCAGCGCCGCTTCCAGTTCGCCGGCGCGGGCCAGGGCGTTACCTCGATTGTAGTGGGCGGCTGCCGTGCCGGCCTGGGCGAACGCGGCGGCGGCGCCTTCGAAGTCGCCGGCCTGGTACAGGGCCATGCCGCGCCACTGGCTGTCGGCGAAGTGCCGGGCGGCCTCGGCGGGGCGTTGCCGTTCCAGCAGGCGCTGGCCTTGCTGGTCGGGGCGCAGCCACAGGTCGTTGAACTCGAAGGCCTGGCTTGGCTGCGGCAGGGCCAGCAGCAACGGCAGGCAGAACAGCCAGCCACGTCGACCGGCGCAGGCGGCGAGCAGCAGCAAGGGCAGCAATAGCCAGTAGCCCTGGTCGGCCCAGCTGTCCAGTTGCAGGGTCTGGCCATCGTTGTGCAGCAAGCGTGGGTTGTCGAACAGGCCGAGGCCGCGCAGGTCGAGGTCGTCGATGCGGGCATGGCGATAGCGCCCGCCGGTCGAGCCGATGAAGGACTTCAGCGAGGCGCTGTCCAGGCGCGGCAAAAGGATGCCGCCCTGGTCGTCCTTGAGGTACTCGCCATTGGCCTGGCGCACTGGCGCGCCCTCGGCGCTGCCGACGCCCAGCATCAGCAGGCTCGGGCCCTGGCGGCCAAGGGCCTGGCGTATGCCTTCGCGCTCAAGCTCGCTCAGCGACGCGCCGATCAGCAGCAGGCGGCCTTGGCCCAGGCCGCTCTGGGCCAGCAGGGCCAGGCCCTTGCGCACGGCCAGGTCGGCGCGCTGGCCGGGCTGCGGCATGATTGTCGGGTCGACGGCCTCGAGCAGGTTGCGCGTGGTGCCGAGGTCATCGGACAACGGCACCAGGGTGTGGGCGCTGCCGGCATAGACGATCAACGCGGTCTGGCTGTCGCGACGGTGATCGAGCAGGTCGAGGACCTTGCGTCTGGCCTGCTCCAGGCGGTTCGGCGCGCTGTCCTCGGCGAGCATCTGCGGCGTCAGTTCGAGCAGGATCACCAGCGGGTCGGCCGGGCGCTGGCGCGTTTCCTCGAGGCGTTGCCAGCTGGGGCCGAGCAGGGCCAGGACGATCAGCAGCCAGGCCACGCCCAGGGCGATCCACGGCAGCTTGCTGGTGCTGCCGCTGCCGCCGCCGAGCAGTACCGCGTGAAACGGCTGCGGCAGGATCAACTGCCAGCGTCCGGCGCGTTTGCGCCGGTGCCAGAGCTTGAACAGCAGCCAGCCAAGCAGTGGCAGTACCAGCAGCCAGAGCGGGCGCAGCCATTGCGGCCAGAGTTCGATCATCGCCGCCTCCTCAGGCGCAGGCGTTTGAGGCGCTGTCGCCATTCCGGGTGGGGCTGCAGGAAGCGCGGTTTGCGCAGCAGGCGTTGCAGCAGGTTGTCCGGCCACTGCACGGCCACCACCAGCAGCACGCTGAGCAGCAGCGCCAGGGCCAGTGGCCAGGCGTACAGCTCATGGGCGGTGCGGGCCTGGGTCGGCTGCTGGGCCACTGGCTCGAGCTGGTCCAGGGTGTCGCCGATGGCACCCAGTTCGGCGCCGTCGTGGGCGCGGAAGTAGCTGCCGTGCGTGATTTCGGCGATCTCCCTGAGCGCGGCTTCGTCCAGGTCCAGGCTTGGGTTCAGCCCCAGCAGCCCCGGCGTGCCGCTGGCCTCGGGGTTGGCGCCGATGCCAACGGTGTAGATGCGCACGCCTTCCTGGGCCGCCAGGCGGGCGGCAGTCAGCGGGTGGATCTGCCCGCCGTTGTTGGCGCCGTCGGTGATCAGGATCAGCACCCGGCTCTGCGCCGGGCGCTGGCGCAGGCGTTTGACGGCCAGGCCAATGGCGTCGCCGATGGCGGTGTTCTTGCCGGCGATGCCGATCTGCGCTTCGTCGAGGAAGGTGCGCACGGTGCGTCGGTCGAAGGTCAGCGGGGCCTGCAGGTAGGCCTGGCTGCCGAACAGGATCAGGCCGACGCGGTCGCCCTGGCGGTCTTGCAGGAAGTCGCCCATCAGCGCCTTGACCAGGTCCAGGCGGCTGATTTCGTCGTGTTGCCACTGCATGTCGGGGTAGTCCATGGAGCCCGACACGTCCACCGCCACCAGCAGGTCGCGGCCGCTGGCCGAGACCGGTACCGGGTCGCCCAGCCATTGCGGGCGCGCCGCGGCCAGCAACAGCAGCAACCAGATCAGGATGAACGGCGCCTGCTGGCGCCAGGTTGGCAGGTTCAGGCGGGCACGGCGCCCGGCCAGGCCCTCGAGCTCGTCAAGGAAGCCGACCTTGAGCACCGGTTCGCCGCTGTCGGCTGCCGGCAGCAGCAGGCGCGCCAGCCAGGGCAGCGGCAACAGCAGGAAGATCCACGGCCAGGCCAGTTCAAACATGCTTGCGGATCCAGGTTTCGACCGCCTGGGCGAGCCCGGCGATGGCCTTGTCGTCGAGCTTGCACTCGGGCTTGTAGGCGCCTTCGACCAGCACCATCCAGCGGGTCAGGCCGGCGGCCGGGCAGCGGTTGTCGAGAAACGCCAGCCATTGCCGGCCATTGAGGGTGTGGCTGTTGGCCCCCGGGTAGTGATTACGGCACAGACGTTTGAGCAGGGCGTTGATCTGCTGCAGCCAGGCCCCGGCGGGCGCCCCGTCATAGGGACGCGGCAGGCGCGCCAGTTCGGCCAGGGCCTCGACGCGGATTGGGTCCAGCGGCAGTTCGGCGCGCACTACCTTGCGCTTGCCCGGGCGCCAGTGGCGCAGGCGCCAGGCGCCCCAGCCGAGCAAGGGCAGCATGGCCAGCAGCAGCCACCAGCCGGGCGCGGGCGGCCACAGGCCGATGGCGGGTGGCGCGATCAGCGGCTGCAGCTGGTCCAGCGGGTTCATTTCGCGCCTCCCAGGCGCTGTGCATTCAGGTACTCACGCAACTGCTCGATCATCTCGCTCTGGGTGCTCAGCGGCATCAGCACCACGCGCAGTTTCTGCGCCAGCAGCTCCCAGCGCTCGATGCGCGCCTCGGCCTGCTGGCGGTAGGCCTGGCGCAGGTTGGCGTCGAGGGTATCGAGCTCCAGCTGCGCGCCGCGCTGGGCGAAGCGCAGCAGGCCGGCGGCGGGCAGGGCGTGATCGAGCGGGTCACTGACCGGCATCAATAATACGTCGCAGTGGCGCGAGAGCATGGCCAGGTGCTGCTCGACGCTGGCGCTGAGGGCGCGTTCGTCGCAGATGACGATGGCCAGGCTGCCTGGGCGCAATACCTCCCGTGCCCGGCGCAGGGCCAGGCCCAGGCTGTCGGCCTGGGGCTGGGCCTCGGTATGCAGGGCCTGGTTGATCTTGGCCAGGCGGTTGAGCAGTTGCAGCAGGCTCTGCTTGCTGCGCCTGGGCTTGACCTCATGGTGCTCGTTGTCGCCGAACACCAGCCCGCCGATACGGTCGTTGTGGCCCAGTGCGGCCCAGCCGAACAGGGCGGCGGCCTGGGCCGCCAGCACCGACTTGAACATCAGCCCGGAGCCGAAGAACAGCCGCTGGCTCTGCTCGACCATGATGAAGATCGGCCGCTCGCGCTCTTCGTGGAAGAGCTTGGTGTGCGGCTCCTGGGTGCGCGCGGTGACGCGCCAGTCGATGTTGCGCACATCGTCGCCGGCCTGGTAGACCCGCACCTGGTCGAAGTCCACCCCGCGGCCACGCAGTTTCGAGTGGTGCAGGCCCACCAGCGGGCTGCGTTGGCCGGGCCGGGAGAACAGCTGGATCTCGCGCACGCGGTGGCGCATGTCGATCAGGTCGGCCAGGCCGATGCGGATGCCGGGTTCGGCCAGCTGCGTGGTGGGCATGGGGTCAGGCGACGGCGACGACGTCGAGGATGCGCTGGACCACGCGGTCCTGGTCGACCCCCGCCGCCTCGGCCTCGAACGACAGGATGATGCGGTGGCGCAGCACGTCGAACAGCACCGCCTGGATATCCTCGGGGCTGACGAAGTCGCGCCCGGCCAGCCAGGCGTGGGCGCGGGCACAGCGGTCGAGGGCGATCGAGCCACGGGGGCTGGCGCCGTAGGCTATCCAGTCGGCCAGTTCGCTGTCGAACTTGGCCGGTGTGCGGGTGGCCATGACCAGTTGCACCAGGTATTCCTCTACCGCGTCGGCCATGTACAGGCCGAGGATTTCCTTGCGTGCGGCGAAGATCGCCTGCTGGCTGACCCGCCGCTCGGGCTTCACCTCGCCGCCCAGGGCCTCGCCCCGCGCTTGCAGGAGGATGCGCCGCTCGACGGCGGCATCGGGGAAGCCGATCTTCACGTGCATCAGGAAACGGTCGAGCTGGGCTTCGGGCAGCGGGTAGGTGCCTTCCTGCTCGATCGGGTTCTGCGTGGCCATCACCAGGAACAGCGGCGACAGCTCGTAGGTACTGCGCCCGACGCTGACCTGGCGCTCGGCCATGGCCTCGAGCAGGGCCGACTGCACCTTGGCGGGTGCGCGGTTGATTTCGTCGGCCAGCACCAGGTTGTGGAAGATCGGGCCTTGCTGGAACACGAAGCTGCCGGTTTCCGGGCGGTAGATCTCGGTGCCGGTGATGTCGGCCGGGAGCAGGTCGGGGGTGAACTGAATGCGATGGAACTGGGCCTCGATACCCTCGGCGAGCTCCTTGATGGCCTTGGTCTTGGCCAGGCCCGGGGCCCCCTCGACCAGCATGTGGCCGTCGGCCAGGAGCACGATCAGCAAGCGCTCGACCAGTTTTTCCTGGCCGAGGATCTGGGAAGAGAGAAAGGTGCGCAGCGCGATCAGCGCCTCACGGTGTTCCATCGTTGACGGTTCCTGGGGATGGGCCCTGGCGCGCTGGGAGCGGATGCCGGGCGAGGGGTGATACTTTAATCCATCCGGGGGGCCGGGGACCAATGGGGGTTTGCAAAAAACGTGTAAAGGATGGGTTGGGGGAGCAAGACTGTCCCGATCCCGATCCCGATCCCGATCCCGATCCCGATCTTGCCGTTGCTCTTGCTTCTAAGCGCGCAATAGTTCAGGCGACACAAATTGCGACTTCAGGAGGCCGAACGGAGGGCTTGCGCAGGGAGGTGACGGGCATGGATGCCCGTCAAGCGCCGATCAGGCCATGGATGGCCCGTCGGCGCGTCCTCCCGGAGCGAGCCCGGAGTGAGGGGACCCCGGAGCGAAGCGTAGGGGCCGGATGATGGAGCGAGCGGTTTTTGCCTTCTTTTGCCCGCGTGCAAAAGAAGGTCGCCGTAAAGGCGAAAAGGTGACTGTGCGTCGACATGGCTAATGAATGCGCCTATAACTTTCAAAACACACGCTGTCAAAGTCAAAGTCAAAGTCAAAGTCAAAGTCAAAGTCAAAGTCAAAGTCAAAGTCAAAGTCAATCGGCGTCGGTTTTTATAGTTGTAAGTGCATTCATTTACGATGTCGACGCACAGTCACCTTTCCGCCCTTACGGCGGCTTACTTTGGTCGTAACTCGCCGTCCGCGGCCAAAGTAAGCAAAGCCGTGGCGCTCCATTCATCCGGCCCTCCGCTTCGCTCCGGGTTCCCTCACTCCGGCCTTGCTCCCGGGAGGACCGCGCTGAACGCCCCATCCTGGGGCGCAGCGCTTGACGGGCATCCATGCCCGTCACCTCCCTCCGCAAGACCTGCGTTCGGCCTCCTGAAGTCGCGAAGTTACGGGCGGCGCCTGAACTAACGCAGCTGTCGCTAGTGACTACGCAGTTAATCTTGCGATCAAGATCAAGATCGGATCGGATCGTGGCTTTGTTTAGTTCTTCGCCTTCGAATGCCGCCACCCTTGGTCAAAGAACGCAAACACCACCACCAGCACCCCGGCCACCGCCAATATCATCGCCACGCCATCGGTGGAATGAGTCGCGGAACCTGCCACCAGCGCCAGCCCACCCAACGGCGCCAGGCCACCGGCCACCGCGGTACCGACCTCTCGCCCGGTGCCGAACCCGGACGAGCGCGTCTGCGTGGGGAATTGCCGGCTGAGGAACGACCCCTGCGGGGCGAACATCATCGGCGCCAGGATCCCGGTGCCCACGGCGATAGCCAAGTAGATCATCATCGGCTCGCCAGTCGACAGCAGTTGCAGGAACGGGAAGGCGAACAGCGCCGACAGCAGCCCGCCGAGCATCAGCACGGTCTTGCTGCTCCACTTGTCGCACAGCCAGCCGAAGAACGGCACGGCGAAGATCGCCACCAGGCTGGCCAGGGTCACCGACAGCGAGGTGACATGGGCCTCGACGCCCTTGAACTGGGTGAGGTAGGCCAGCGAGAAGGTCTTGAAGATGTAGCTGAGGGCGTTGTAGCCCACCGCCACGAAGAACACCACGGCCAGGCCCTTGAGGTCGTTCCTGAACAGCAGCTTCAGCGGCGACACCTGCGGTTTGTCGTCGGACTTGTCCAGTTCCTTGAAGTCCGGGGTCTCGGGGATGCTCTTGCGCACCCACAGGCCCACCGCCACCAGCGCGATACTGGCGATGAACGGGATGCGCCAACCGCCGGCCAGCAGGAATTCGTTGCCGTTCATGGTCAGCAGGTACACGGTCAGCGACGATAGCAGCAAGCCCAGGTTCAGCCCCAGCGCCGGCCAGGCGCCCTGGCTGCCGCGCTTGCCTTCGCTGGCGTGTTCGTAGGAGGTTACTGCTGCGCCGGACAACTCGGCACCGGCGCCCAGGCCCTGGATGATGCGGATGATCACCAGCAGGATCGGCGCCCAGATGCCAATGGTTGCGTAGCCGGGGATCAGGCCGATCAGCATGGTGCACAGACCCATCATGCAGAAGGTGATCACCAGCACATGCTTGCGCCCGAAACGGTCGCCCAGGTAGCCGAACAGCACGCCGCCGAACGGGCGGGCGATGAAGCCGATGGCGAAGGTGGAGAACGCCAGCAGCGAGGCCACCGCCGGGTTGCTCGGGTCGAAGAAGATCTTCGAGAAGACGATCGCCGCCATGGTCGCGTAGAGGTAGAAGTCATACCACTCCAGCATCGAACCGAAGATGGTCGCCGCCGCCACCTTGCGCAGGCGCTTGCGTTGTTGCTCTGGGGTTTCGGGCGCGGCCGGGGCCGTCTCGTATACCGACATCTGAGGTTTCCTTGTTGTCTTTGTAGTTGTGGATGCAGCAGGTGCTTCAGCGGGCCTCGAGGATCTTTTCGGCGATCATCTGGCCGATGGGGATGGCCGAGGTGGCGGCCGGCGACGGTGCGTTGCATACGTGCACCATGCGCGGCGTCTCGGCGAACAGGAAGTCGTGGACCAAGGTGCCGTCGCGCATTACCGCCTGGGCGCGGATGCCGGCCTCATAGGGCAGCAGATCCTCGACTTCGAGGGATGGGCAGTACTTGCGGCACTGTTCCAGGTAACCACGCTTGAACAGCGAGTTCTTCATCTCGGTGGTGCCGGAACCCAGGTTGTTCCAGATGGTTTTCCAGAAGCCGGGGAAGCCTGCGTACTCGGCGACATCGCGCCAGTTCACCGAGAACTTGCGGTAGTTCTCCCGGCCAAAGCCGAGCACCGCGTTGGGGCCGACGGTGACACTGCCGTCAATCATTCGTGTCAGGTGCACGCCAAGGAACGGCAGCTCCGGATCGGGAATCGGGTAGATGAGGTGGTTGACGATCTGGTTCTTGCTTGGCGGCAGGCGGTAGTACTCGCCGCGGAAGGGGATGATCTGGTGGTCGATCTGCACCCCGGCCAAGCGCGCCAGGCGGTCGGATTGCAGGCCGGCGCAGGCCACCAGTTGGCGGGCGCGCCAGGTGTTGCCGTCGGTGCTGACCGCGACATGATCGGCATGCTCCTGGATGGCGCGCACGGCGGTGGACAGGTGCACTTCGCCCCCGGCCTGGCGAATCACCTTGGCCATGGCGTCGCATACCTGCTGGTAGTCGACGATACCGGTGGCGTCGAGGAACAGCGCGCCCTTGCCGACGATGTTCGGCTCGCGTTCACGCAGGGCGCCGGCGTCCAGGCGCTCGACCTTCAGGCCGTTCTGTTGCGAACGCTCGTACAGCGCCTGCATGCGCTGTACTTCCAGGTCGTTGGAGGCCACCAGCAGCTTGCCGCAGACCTCGAAGGCGATGCCGTGCTCGGCGCAGAAGTCCTTGGTGGCCTGGGCGCCACGCTTGCACAGGTCGGCCTTGAGGCTGCCGGGGGCGTAGTAGATGCCGGCATGGATCACGCCGCTGTTGTGGCCGGTCTGGTGGCGGCCGAGGCTGGCTTCCTTTTCCAGGATCAGCAGCGAGGCGCCGGGGCGACGGGTGAGCAGGGCCATCGCGGTGGCGAGGCCGACGATGCCGCCGCCGATGATGCAATAGTCGTAAGTCATGCAGGGTACCTTGGAATTCTTGTCGGTGAATCTGCTTATCAGGTTGTCAGACTAAGTAGTGCGCGTAAAACCTCGCCAGGCTGCGATAGGGGTCTCCAGAATCAGTCGAGGTCGGGAAGATCGAGTTTCAGGCGCTTGGCCGAAGCGCGCAGATGGGCCTCGGCGCAGGCGGCGGCCGCCTGCCGATCACCGTCGGCAATGGCCTGGTACAGCGCCCGGTGCTCACGGAGGGCGTCGGCCGAACCGCCCACGGCCGGGGTGGCGGAGTTTTCCCAGGCGGTGTGGCGCGCTGCGGCCAGCTGGCCACCGAGGAAATCGTGGAAGGCGACGAAGTAGTCGTTCTTGCCGGCATCGGCGATGGCCCGGTGAAAGGCCACGTCGGCGGCCGCGGCGGTGGCGAAGTCGCTGCGCGGGTCTTCCATGGTGCCCAGGGCCGCGGCCATGCGCTGCAGGTCGTCGGCGTCGCGGCGGCGAGCGGCGATGGCGGCGGCCTGGGTCTCGATCCACAGGCGCATCTCGAACATCTGCACCAGGTCCGGCTTGCGCCCGTTGCTGCCGGGAAAGCGGAACACCGTGCCGTTGGGAGTCTGCGAGATGTACGAACCGAGCCCGCGGCGAGCGATCAGCACGCCATCGGCCTTGAGCTGCGCCACGGCCTCGCGCACGACCGAGCGGCTGACATTGAGCTGTTCGGCCAACTGCTGTTCGGTGGGCAGACGCGACTCGGCGGCCAGGCGGCCGGCATCGATCTCGGCGCGAATGGCGCTGACGACGCGTTCAACGAGGGTGTCGGGGCGCTGTAGCTCTAGCATGGACGTGCGGGTGCCTATTGGTCAGGTTGTCAGACAATGCCCGTCCGCGCCTGCGGCTGTCAATGGTCTTGTGCCTTCATCGCGCAAGACTCAAGCCCCGCGACGAGGCCCGGATGACCTGCCTAGATCTCGGACACGAACGTCCCGGTCCCGTCGAGGATGTTGCGCAAGGTCAGCGCGACTTCCTCCAGGTCGCTGCCCGAGGTGGTCAGGATGATCTCCAGTTCCTCGTCGCCCTTCAGCGCGTCGCGATCCCCGGCCGCCACCTCGATCAGCAGGCGGGTGGCACTCAAGGTCACCTTCAGCCCGTCCAGCGTCGACGGCTCGTCGTCCAGGGTCAGGTCGACGGTGTCCTCGTCCGGGTAGCGGGTCAGCAGGAACATCTGGCCCTTGTCGCTGTGGCAGCACAGGGTCGCCATGTTGTCTTCCTCGTCGTCGCAGGGGGTGGCGAAGAGCAGGGCGGTTTTCAATTGCATGGCGCACTCGGATCAATGGAAATGAAAAGGAATTCTGACAGCCTTGCGCACACTGATAAACGTAAAGTTACCGCGCATTGACCGAAATTGTCGCAGCGCTGCAAGCCCAAGTGACCGTTCAGTCGTTAAGCTGCCCTGTCGATGGGTTCCCGTAAAGGCACAGCCACCTGGCAGTCGCTTTTGCAGGTACCCAACGCTTCTGTCTTGCCACGGGTTGGCTATGGTTGATCCGTACAAGGCGCATGTACGCGACGCTTCACCTATAACAAAGCCCAAGCGGAGTACCACAGATGGCGTTCTTCACCGCAGCCAGCAAAGCCGACTTCCAGCATCAACTGCAAGCGGCCCTGGCGCAGCACATCAACGAACAGTCCCTGCCACAAGTGGCACTGTTCGCTGAACAGTTCTTCGGCATCATCTCTCTGGACGAACTCACTCAGCGCAGGCTGTCGGACCTGGCCGGCTGCACGCTGTCCGCCTGGCGCATCATCGAGCGCTTCGACGCCGCGCACCCGCAGGTGCGGGTCTACAACCCCGATTACGAACGCCACGGCTGGCAGTCCACGCACACCGTGGTCGAGGTACTGCACCACGACCTGCCATTCCTGGTCGACTCGGTGCGCACCGAGCTCAACCGCCGCGGCTACAGCATCCACACCCTGCAGACCACCGTGCTCAGCGTGCGCCGCGGCGCCAAGGGCGAGCTGGTCGAGCTGCTGCCCAAGGGCACCCTGGGCGAGGGCGTCAACCATGAATCGCTGATGTACCTGGAGATCGACCGCTGCTCCAATACCGCCGAGCTCAACACCCTGACCATGGAGCTGGAGCAGGTGTTGGCCGAGGTGCGCGGCGTGGTCACCGACTTCGAGCCGATGAAAGCCAAGATCCGCGAGCTGCTGGAACTGGTGGAGCAGAACGCCTTCGGCCCCGCGCAGAACGACAAGGCTGAGGTGAAAAGCTTCCTGTCGTGGCTGCTGGACAACCATTTCACCTTCCTCGGCTATGAGGAGTTCACCGTCGAGTCCGACGCCGACGGCGGCCACCTGGTCTACGACGACGCTTCGTTCCTGGGCCTGGCCCGCCTGCTGCGCGCCGGTCTTGGCGCCGACGACCTGCGCATCGAGGACTACGCCGTCGCCTACCTGCGCGAACCGCGCCTGCTGTCGTTCGCCAAAGCCTCGCAGCCGAGCCGCGTGCATCGTCCGGCCTACCCGGATTACGTGTCGATCCGCCAGATCGACCAGGACGGCAAGGTCGTCAAGGAATGCCGCTTCATGGGCCTGTACACCTCGTCGGTGTACGGCGAGAGCGTGCACACCATTCCCTACATCCGCGGCAAGGTCGCTGAAGTCGAGCGCCGTTCGCACTTCGATCCGAAAGCGCACCTGGGCAAGGAACTGGCCCAGGTCCTCGAAGTGCTGCCCCGCGACGACCTGTTCCAGACCCCGGTGGACGAGCTGTTCAGCACCGCCATGTCGATCGTGCAGATCCAGGAACGCAACAAGATCCGCGTGTTCCTGCGCAAGGATCCGTACGGCCGCTTCTGCTACTGCCTGGCCTACGTACCGCGCGAGATCTACTCCACCGAGGTGCGGCAGAAGATCCAGCAGGTGCTGATGGAGCGCCTGAAAGCCACCGACTGCGAGTTCTGGACCTTCTTCTCCGAGTCTGTGCTGGCCCGCGTCCAGTTGATCCTGCGGGTCGACCCGAAGAACCGCATCGAGATCGACCCGCAGCAACTGGAGAACGAAGTGATCCAGGCCTGCCGTTCGTGGCAGGACGACTTCTCGGCGCTGGTGGTGGAAAACTTTGGCGAAGCCCACGGCACCAACATCCTCGCCGATTTCCCGAAAGGCTTCCCGGCCGGCTATCGCGAGCGCTTCGCCGCGCACTCGGCAGTGGTCGACATGCAACATGTGCTCAACCTGTCCGAGGCCAAGCCGCTGGCCATGAGCTTCTACCAGCCGCTGACCCAGCTCGGTGAGCGCACGCTGCACTGCAAGCTCTACCACGCCGATACGCCACTGGCACTGTCGGACGTACTGCCGATCCTGGAAAACCTCGGCCTGCGCGTGCTCGGCGAGTTCCCCTACCGCCTGCGCCACGCCAGTGGCCGCGAGTTCTGGATCCACGACTTCGCCTTCACCTACAGCGAAGGCCTCAACCTTGACATCCAGCAGCTCAACGACACCTTCCAGGACGCCTTCGTCCATATCGTCAAGGGTGATGCCGAGAACGACGCGTTCAACCGCCTGGTGCTGACCGCTGGCCTGCCGTGGCGCGACGTCGCGCTGCTGCGGGCCTACGCCCGTTACCTCAAGCAGATTCGCCTGGGCTTCGACCTGGGCTACATCGCCAGCACCCTGAACAACCACACCGATATCGCCCGCGAGCTGACCCGGTTGTTCAAGACCCGCTTCTACCTGGCGCGCAAGCTCACCAACGAAGATCTCGACGACAAGCAGCAGCGCCTGGAACAGGCCATCCTCACCGCCCTGGATGACGTGCAGGTGCTCAACGAGGACCGCATCCTGCGTCGCTACCTGGACCTGATCAAGGCCACCCTGCGCACCAACTTCTACCAACCGGACGCCAACGGCCACAACAAGTCGTACTTCAGCTTCAAGTTCAACCCCAAGCTGATCCCCGAGCTACCCAAGCCGGTGCCGAAGTTCGAGATCTTCGTCTATTCGCCACGGGTCGAGGGCGTGCACCTGCGCTTCGGCAACGTCGCCCGTGGCGGCCTGCGCTGGTCGGACCGCGAGGAAGACTTCCGCACCGAGGTGCTCGGCCTGGTCAAGGCCCAGCAGGTGAAGAACTCGGTGATCGTACCGGTCGGCGCCAAGGGTGGCTTCCTGCCGCGTCGCCTGCCGCTGGGCGGCAGCCGTGACGAGATCGCCGCCGAAGGCGTGGCGTGCTACCGCATCTTCATCTCGGGCCTGCTCGACATCACCGATAACCTCAAGGACGGTGGCGTGGTGCCGCCGGCCAACGTGGTGCGCCACGATGACGACGATCCGTACCTGGTGGTGGCGGCGGACAAGGGCACCGCGACCTTCTCCGACATCGCCAACGGCATCGCCATCGACTACGGCTTCTGGCTGGGTGATGCGTTCGCCTCGGGCGGCTCGGCCGGCTATGACCACAAGAAGATGGGTATCACCGCCCGTGGCGCGTGGGTGGGCGTGCAGCGCCACTTCCGCGAGCGCGGCATCAACGTGCAGGAAGACCCGATTACCGTGGTCGGTGTCGGCGACATGGCCGGCGACGTGTTCGGCAACGGCCTGCTGATGTCCGACAAGCTGCAACTGGTGGCGGCGTTCAACCACCTGCACATCTTCATCGACCCGAACCCGGACCCGGCCACCAGCTTCGCCGAGCGCAAGCGCCTGTTCGACCTGCCGCGCTCGGCCTGGAGCGACTACGACACCGGCATCATGTCCGAAGGCGGCGGGATCTTCCCGCGTAGCGCCAAGAGCATCGCCATCAGCCCGCAGATGAAGGAACGCTTCGCCATCGAGGCCGACCGTCTGACCCCGACCGAACTGCTGCATGCACTGCTGCAGGCGCCGGTGGACCTACTGTGGAACGGTGGTATCGGCACCTACGTCAAGGCCAGCAGCGAAAGCCACGCCGATGTCGGCGACAAGGCCAACGACGCCCTGCGCGTCAACGGCAACGAGCTGCGCTGCAAGGTGGTGGGCGAGGGCGGCAACCTGGGCATGACCCAGCTCGGCCGTGTCGAGTTCGGTCTCAATGGCGGCGCCACCAACACCGACTTCATCGACAACGCCGGTGGCGTCGACTGCTCCGACCACGAGGTCAACATCAAGATCCTGCTCAACGAAGTGGTGCAGGGTGGCGACATGACCGAGAAGCAGCGCAACCAGCTGCTGGGCAGCATGACCGACGAAGTCGCCGGGCTGGTGCTGGGCAACAACTACAAGCAGACGCAAGCGCTGTCGCTGGCGGCACGCCGTGCCCGCGAGCGCATCGCCGAGTACAAGCGCCTGATGGCTGACCTGGAAGCACGTGGCAAGCTGGACCGCGCCATCGAGTTCCTGCCCAGCGAGGAGCAGTTGGCCGAACGCCTGGCGGCCGGGCAGGGCCTGACCCGCGCCGAGCTGTCGGTGCTGATCTCGTACAGCAAGATCGACCTCAAGGAGCAACTGCTCAAGTCGCTGGTGCCGGACGACGACTACCTGACCCGCGACATGGAGACCGCGTTCCCGCCGTCGCTGGTCAGCAAGTTCGCCGACTCCATGCGTCGCCACCGCCTCAAGCGCGAGATCGTCAGCACCCAGATCGCCAACGACCTGGTCAACAACATGGGCATCACCTTCGTGCAGCGCCTGAAGGAGTCCACCGGCATGAGCCCGGCCAACGTGGCGGGCGCCTACGTGATCGTGCGCGACATCTTCCACCTGCCGCACTGGTTCCGCCAGATCGAGGCCCTGGACTACCAAGTCCCGGCCGAGATTCAGCTGACCCTGATGGACGAACTGATGCGTCTGGGCCGTCGGGCCACCCGCTGGTTCCTGCGCAGCCGCCGCAACGAGCAGGATGCCGGGCGTGATGTGGCTCACTTCGGGCCGAAGATCGCCCAGTTGGGGCTGAAACTCGACGAACTGCTGGAGGGGCCGACCCGCGAGCGCTGGATGAACCGCTACCAGGGCTTCGTCGACGCCGGGGTACCGGAGTTGTTGGCGCGCATGGTCGCTGGCACCACGCACCTGTACACCCTGCTGCCGATCATCGAGGCCTCGGATGTCACCGGGCACGATCCGGCGCAGGTGGCCAAGGCGTTCTTCGCGGTGGGCAGCTCGCTGGACCTGACCTGGTACCTGCAGGAGATCAGCAACCTGCCGGTGGAGAACAACTGGCAGGCCCTGGCCCGCGAGGCGTTCCGCGACGACATCGACCTGCAGCAGCGGGCGATCACCATCTCCGTGCTGCAGATGGCCGACGCGCCGGAAGACATGGACGCCCGCGTGGCCCTGTGGTGCGAGCAGCACCGGGTGATGGTCGAGCGCTGGCGCGCCATGCTCGACGACCTGCGCAACGCCACTGGCACCGACTATGCGATGTACGCGGTGGCCAACCGCGAGCTGGTCGACCTGGCGCTGAGCGGTCAGGCGGCGGTGATTCCGTCCTGAGCCTTGCGCTGAAGTGAAAAAAGCCCCGGCAGCGATGCCGGGGCTTTTTCATGGGGCGTGCGCGGAGTTTGTGGTGGTGCGCGAATCGAGCGCCGCCCGCGCGGTCTCACTGGCGATAAAAATCTTGTGACGAGCCCCTCGCGTTACTTGAACCGCCGCTCCACCCCTTTCTCCACCAGGATCTTCGCCGAAATCTCCTCCACCGAAAAATGCGTGGAATTGATGTTGGGAATGTTCTCCCGACGGAACAGGTTCTCCACTTCGCGCACCTCGAACTCGCACTGGGCGAAGCTTGCGTAGCGGCTGTTGGGCTTGCGTTCGTGGCGGATCGCGGTCAGGCGGTCGGGGTCGATGGTCAGGCCGAACAGCTTGTTGTGGTGCTTCTTGAGCACCGCCGGCAACTGCAGGCGCTCCATGTCGTCCTCGGTCAGCGGGTAGTTGGCGGCGCGAATGCCGAACTGCATGGCCATGTACAGGCAGGTCGGGGTCTTGCCGCAGCGCGACACGCCCACCAGGATCAGGTCGGCCTTGTCGTAGTAGTGGGTGCGTGCGCCGTCGTCATTGTCCAGGGCGAAGTTGACCGCCTCGATGCGCTCCATGTAGTTGGAATTGCCGCCGATCGAGTGGGACTTGCCCACGGAATACGACGAATGGGCGGTCAATTCCTGCTCGAGCGGGGATAAAAACGTCGAGAAGATGTCGATCATGAAGCCATTGGAGGTGGCCATGACCTCACGGATGTCCTGGTTGACGATGGTGTCGAAAATGATCGGACGCACCCCGTCGCGCTCGGCCGCGGCGTTGATTTGCTGGACCATGGCCCGCGCCTTTTCCAGCGTGTCGATGTAGGGGCGCGTGAATTTATTGAACGGAATGCTCTCGAATTGTGCGAGCAGGCTCTGGCCCAGCGTTTCTGCAGTGATGCCGGTACCGTCGGAGATGAAGAACGCGGTTCGTTTCATTTGCACCTGGGGGCCTTAAGCTGCCGAAGATTTCTGGATATGATAGGTTCGGTTTGCCGAACGCGGTTGCACGGCATTCTCACTTATTTTCCAGGTCCAGGCCACAAGCGTCCGGCCCAGTCATTCAGGCAGGCGGGCGCCCTTGAGCTTTTCCAATACAGTTAGTGGAGAGATCACCTTGGTAGAGTACGTAGTTTCCCTCGATAAGCTCGGCGTCCATGATGTGGAGCATGTGGGGGGCAAGAACGCATCCCTGGGCGAGATGATCAGTAACCTCGCAGGTGCCGGTGTCTCGGTGCCGGGCGGCTTTGCCACTACGGCTCAGGCGTACCGCGATTTTCTCGAGCAAAGTGGCCTCAACGACCGCATTCATGCGGCGCTCGACGCGCTGGATGTCGACGATGTCAACGCCCTGGCCAAGACCGGCGCGCAGATCCGCCAGTGGGTGATGGAAGCCGATTTCCCGGCGCGTCTCGATTCGGAAATCCGAACCGCCTTCGCCGAAATGTCCCAGGGCAATGACAACATGGCCGTGGCCGTGCGTTCCTCGGCCACCGCCGAAGACCTGCCGGACGCCTCCTTCGCCGGCCAGCAGGAGACCTTCCTCAACATCCGTGGCGTCGATAACGTGATCCGCGCGGCCAAGGAAGTGTTCGCCTCGCTGTTCAACGACCGGGCCATTTCCTACCGCGTGCACCAGGGCTTCGACCACAAGCTGGTCGCCCTGTCCGCTGGCGTGCAACGCATGGTCCGCTCCGAGACTGGCACCGCGGGCGTGATGTTCACCCTGGACACCGAGTCGGGCTTCCGCGACGTGGTGTTCATCACCGGTGCCTATGGCCTGGGTGAAACCGTGGTTCAGGGAGCGGTCAACCCGGACGAGTTCTACGTGCACAAGAACACCTTGCAGGCCGGTCGCCCGGCGATCCTGCGCCGCAACCTGGGCAGCAAGGCGATCAAGATGGTCTATGGCGACGAAGCCAAGGCCGGTCGTTCGGTCAAGACCGTCGAGGTCGACCGCGCCGAGCGTGCGCGCTTCTGCCTGAGCGACGACGAAGTCAATGAACTGGCCAAGCA
Source organism: Pseudomonas sp. B21-023 (assembly GCF_024749165.1). Lineage (NCBI taxonomy): Bacteria > Pseudomonadati > Pseudomonadota > Gammaproteobacteria > Pseudomonadales > Pseudomonadaceae > Pseudomonas > Pseudomonas sp. B21-023. The sequence goes on from NZ_CP087190.1 coordinate 1,817,203, forward strand.
GGCCATGATCATCGAACAGCACTACCAGCGCCCGATGGACATCGAGTGGGCCAAGGACGGTGACGACGGCAAGCTGTACATCGTCCAGGCCCGTCCCGAGACCGTGAAGAGCCGCGCCAGCGCGAATGTCATGGAGCGCTACCTGCTGAAAGAGAAGGGCACCGTGCTGGTCGAGGGCCGCGCCATCGGCCAGCGCATCGGCGCCGGCAAGGTCCGCGTGATCAACGACGTGTCCGAGATGGACAAGGTCCAGCCAGGCGATGTGCTGGTCTCGGACATGACCGACCCTGACTGGGAACCAGTGATGAAGCGCGCCAGCGCCATCGTGACCAACCGTGGCGGGCGTACCTGCCATGCGGCGATCATCGCCCGTGAGCTGGGCATCCCGGCGGTGGTCGGCTGCGGTAACGCCACCCAGGTCCTGAAGGACGGCCAGGGCGTCACCGTTTCCTGCGCCGAAGGCGACACCGGCTTCATCTTCGAAGGTGAGCTGGGCTTCGACATCAAGCAGAACTCGGTCGATGCCATGCCGGAGCTGCCGTTCAAGATCATGATGAACGTCGGCAACCCGGACCGCGCCTTCGACTTCGCCCAGTTGCCCAATGCCGGTGTCGGCCTGGCGCGCCTGGAGTTCATCATCAACCGTATGATCGGCGTGCACCCCAAGGCGCTGCTCAACTACGCCGGCCTGCCGCCGGAGCTGAAAGAGAGCGTCGACAAGCGCATTGCCGGCTACAACGACCCGGTCGGCTTCTATGTCGAGAAGCTGGTCGAGGGCATCAGCACCCTGGCAGCGGCCTTCTACCCGAAAAAGGTCATCGTGCGCCTTTCGGACTTCAAGTCCAACGAATACGCCAACCTGATCGGCGGCAAGCTCTACGAGCCGGAAGAAGAAAATCCGATGCTGGGCTTCCGCGGTGCGTCGCGCTACATCAGCGAGTCGTTCCGTGACTGCTTCGAGCTCGAGTGCCGTGCGCTCAAGCGCGTGCGCAACGAGATGGGCCTGACCAACGTCGAGATCATGGTGCCGTTCGTGCGCACCCTGGGCGAGGCCAGCCAGGTCGTCGACCTGCTCGCCGAAAACGGCCTGGCCCGCGGCGACAACGGCCTGCGCGTGATCATGATGTGCGAGCTGCCGTCCAACGCCATCCTGGCCGAAGAGTTCCTCGAGTACTTCGACGGCTTCTCCATCGGCTCCAATGACCTGACCCAGCTCACCCTGGGCCTGGACCGCGATTCCGGCATCATCGCCCACCTGTTCGATGAGCGAAATCCTGCCGTGAAGAAGCTGCTGGCCAACGCCATCGCCGCGTGCAACAAGGCCGGCAAGTACATCGGCATCTGCGGCCAGGGCCCGTCGGACCACCCCGACCTGGCCAAGTGGTTGATGGAGCAGGGCATCGAAAGCGTGTCGCTGAACCCGGACTCGGTGCTCGAGACCTGGTTCTTCCTGGCCGAAGGCCAGGGCGCGGCCTGATGCGGTAACAGGGCGCCTGTTGCGCCCTGGTGTTAGTGCGTGGGAGCGGCAGTGCGCCGATGCGACTTGCCCCGCGATAGCGTCAGTGAAGACACCTCTGTAGTCTGCTCTGACGCCATCGTGGGCAAGTCGCATCGGCGCACCGCCGCTCCCACGTTTCATGTCCAATGAATTTGTGAAGCCATGCAAAGCAGCAGCACCCAATTTCCCGTCGCGTTGCTCAGTGCCGAGCGCCGCGGCGACCTCAGCGAAGACGTCTACCGGATCAAGGCCGGCAACAGCCCGGATGCGAGCGTAGAGCTGGCCGTCACCCGCCTGGGCCTGGCCGATCAGGACCGCGTCCAGGGCATGCCGGTCATTCTCCTGCACGGAAGCTTCTCCAACCGGCGCTTCTGGTATTCGCCCAAGGGTATCGGCCTGGGCGCCTACCTGGCACGCGCCGGTTTCGATGTGTGGATCCCGGAGATGCGCGGCCACGGCCTGTCGCCGCGCAACCGCGACTGGCGGCAGAATCGCGTGGCCGACTATGCGCGCTACGACCTGCCGGTGATCGGCGCCTTCGTACATGAAAAAGCCGGGCAGGTTCCGCGCTGGATCGGCCACTCGCTGGGCGGCACCACGTTGGCGGCGGCGCTGGGCAGCGGCTATCTCGACACCGGCCTGGTGGCCAGTGCGGCGTTGTTTGGTACCCAGGTCAGCCGGGTTTATTGGCCGTTAAAAGTGCCACCGATGGAGTGGGGCGCGCGCATGCTGCTCAAGCGCTTTGCGCAGATTTCCGGTTCGCGCCTCAAGCGGGGCCCGGAAGACGAACCCATCGGCCTGGCCCTGGAGAGCCTGCGCTGGAATGGCCTGTTCGGCCGCTTCGGCGACAAGGAGAAGGACTGGTGGGCGGGGCTGGCCGAAGTCGAGGTGCCGCTGCTGGCGGTGGCCGGGGCCGGCGACTTCCAGGATCCGGTGTGGGCCTGCCGCAAGCTGTTCGAGCAGTTTGGCGGTGATGCCAGGCAGTTCCTGCGCCTGGGTCGGGAGGAGGGCTTCGAGGCCTTCGGGCATGTCGACATGCTGGTCAGCAAGGCGGCGCAGACGCAGGTGTGGCCGTTGATGGAGCGCTGGCTGCGCGACCCCCTGGTGCCGGTGCATGCCTCGACGGTGGTGATGGAGCCTGTGGCTGCCAGTTGAACATCGGCCGGCGCGGCGACGGTTCAACTGACTGCTCGGTCCCGGATGACTGCCGGCCCTCCCAAGGTGTAGCCTTGGCCGACACCCGCTTTCGTTGTGACTGACAGGAGTTTCCCATGCAGCATTACGTAACGCCCGACCTGTGCGACGCCTACCCGGACCTGGTCCAGGTGCTCGAACCCATGTTCAGCAACTTCGGCGGCCACGACTCATTCGGCGGCCAAATCGTCACCATCAAGTGCTTCGAAGACAATTCCCTGGTCAAGGAACAGGTCGAGCTCGACGGCAAGGGCAAGGTCCTGGTGGTCGACGGCGGCGGTTCGCTGCGCCGTGCGCTACTGGGCGACATGCTCGCGGAGAAGGCCGCGAAGAATGGCTGGGAAGGCCTGCTGATCTACGGCTGCGTGCGTGACGTGGACGTGCTGGCGCAGACCGATGTCGGTATCCAGGCCCTGGCCAGCCACCCGATGAAGACTGACAAGCGCGGCATTGGCGACCTCAACGTCGCGGTGACCTTTGCCGGCGTGACCTTCCGCCCGGGCGAATACGTGTACGCCGACAACAACGGCGTGCTGGTCTCGCCAAGCCCGCTGAAGATGCCCGAGTGATTCGCCGCACACCCATGGAGCTTTGATGTTCGAGGAAGACAACGCGCAATGGGGCCTGGTGCATGCCCTGGTGCTCGATGGCAAGGGTGGCGCGCGTTCGATCGCCCGCACCGAGCTGGACGACCTGCAGTTGCAGCCCCAGGAGAGCCTGTGGCTGCACTGGGACCGCAGCCATCCGCAGACCCGCACCTGGCTGCTGCACGACAGCGGTCTGAGCGAGTTCGCCTGCGAACTGTTGCTTGAGGAGAACACCCGCCCGCGCCTGTTGCAGATGGCCGGCGAGCAGATGCTGCTGTTCCTGCGCGGGGTCAATCTCAACCCGGGTGCCGAACCCGAGGACATGGTCTCGGTGCGTATCTTCGCCGAGGCGCGGCGAGTCATCTCGCTGCGTTTGCGGCCGCTGCGCGCCAGCGACGAGGTGCTCCAGCAACTGGATGAGGGCCGGGGCCCGAAAACAGCCTCCGAACTGTTGCTGCTGATGGGCGAACTGTTGACCGAAAAGGTCCAGGCGCTGGTCAGCGACCTGTCCGAAGCGGTCGATCTGGAAGAGGAGAAGGCAGAATCCGACGAACGGTATTCGCCGGCACAGGGCAGCCTGCAGCAGATCCGCCGTCGTGCCGCCGGCCTGCGCCGTTTCCTTGCCCCTCAGCGCGATATCTATGCCCAGCTATCGCGCAATAAATGCAGTTGGTTCGCCGATGCTGACGCGGACTACTGGAACGAGCTGAACAACAGCCTGATCCGCTACCTCGAAGAACTCGAACTGGCTCGCGAGCGAGCCGCCCTGGTGCTGGAAAGCGAGGATCGGCGCCGCAGCGAGCGAATGAACCGGACCATGTACCGGTTTGGCATCATTACCTGCATTTTCCTGCCCATGAGCTTTGTCACGGGCCTGCTGGGCATCAATGTCGGCGGTATTCCCGGGGCGGAAAACCCCTACGGCTTCGCGCTCGCCTGCACCGTGGTGCTGGGGCTGGCGGCGGGGCAGTGGTGGTTGTTCCGTCGGCTGCGCTGGGTCTGAAATGAGGTATTTTGAAACATTCGTCCCAGTGGCAGGTGTGACCCATCGCTTGGTACCCACGTCTTTGACTGACATTGCGCGAGGTGCCCATGCACGATCCGTTTGAAGAATCCCTGCGTGACCTGCTCAAGGCGTCGCCGTCCGGCCAGGACCGTGACGACGCCGCGTGCCTGGGTCGTGTGCTCAAGACCGCCAACCGCCAGGTTGGCGCGGGCGATCTGTTCAGCCTGCTTGGCCGCTGGAGCCAGGCGCTGCTGATCGCCGTGAACAATGGCTCGGCGCATGTGGCGCCGGTGCGCCGCAACTCTACCCGCAACCCTGCCGCAGGCAGCCCTGCAGATAAGGCCGATTGAATATGGAACTCGATCTCTGGACCCAGAGCCTGGTCACCGCCATGACTGCCCTTTGGACCAAGGTGGCGAACTTCATCCCCAACCTGTTCGGCGCGCTGGTCGTGGTGCTGCTCGGTTTCGTCGTGGCCAAGCTGCTCGACACCTTGCTGTCGAAGGTGCTGGCCAAGTTCGGCCTGGACCGCCTGATGAGTGGTACCGGCCTGACCAAGATGCTCGCCCGGATTGGTATCCAGGTACCGATTTCGACGCTGATCGGCAAGATCGTCTATTGGTTCGTGCTGTTGATCTTCCTGGTTTCGGCGGCTGAATCGCTGGGCCTGGAGCGGGTCTCGGCGACCCTGGACATGCTGGCGCTGTACCTGCCCAAGGTATTCGGCGCGGCGCTGGTGATGCTGGCCGGCGTGCTGTTGGCGCAACTGGCCAACGGCCTTGTGCGCGGCGCCGCCGAGGGCATCGGCCTGGAGTACGCTGCTGGCGTTGGGCGTATCGTCCAGGGCCTCGTGATCATCATCAGTATTTCGGTGGCCATCAGCCAGCTGGAGGTCAAGACCGACCTGCTCAACCACGTGATCGTCATCGGGCTGATTACCGTTGGTCTGGCAATTGCCCTGGCGATGGGCCTGGGCAGCCGTGAAATTGCCGGACAGATCCTGGCCGGCATCTATGTGCGTGAGCTCTATCAGGTCGGCCAGCACGTGCGCATTGGCGAGGTCGAAGGGCACATCGAGGAGATCGGCACGGTCAAGACGACCCTGCTGACCGATGATGGCGAACTGGTGTCGTTGTCTAATCGCGAGCTGCTCGAGCAGCGCGTGAATAGCCGCTAACCGAACAAAAGCTGTTAATGTATGCCGCCGCAAAAATCGGCCCACGGGGCCGAGCGGCGACATTGACCTGACTGTCGGCCAGATCCGTTTTGAATAAAGTTCATTCGCCGCCCATGCGCTATGACCCCCGCGAGCTCACCGACGAGGAGTTGGTGGCGCGTTCGCATGAGGAGCTGTTTCATGTCACCCGCGCCTATGAGGAACTCATGCGGCGCTACCAGCGCACGCTGTTCAACGTCTGTGCGCGCTACCTGGGGAACGATCGGGATGCCGACGATGTCTGTCAGGAGGTGATGCTCAAGGTGCTCTACGGGTTGAAGAACTTCGAGGGCAAGTCCAAGTTCAAGACCTGGCTCTACAGCATCACCTACAACGAATGCATCACCCAGTACCGCAAGGAGCGTCGCAAGCGCCGGCTGATGGATGCGCTGAGCCTGGACCCTGTCGAAGAGGCGTCCGAGGACAAGGCACCGAAGCCGGAAGAAAAAGGCGGGCTGGATAAATGGCTGGTACATGTGAACCCGATCGACCGGGAAATCCTGGTGCTGCGCTTTGTCGCGGAGCTGGAATTCCAGGAGATCGCGGACATCATGCACATGGGCCTGAGCGCCACGAAAATGCGCTACAAGCGTGCGCTCGACAAGCTTAGAGAGAAATTTGCAGGCGTGGCTGAAACTTAGTGGCCTGCAAATACCTCTAACCAACCGGCAAGTTCTGCTAGACTTGCCGTCGAGTTGTCCCCCGGATGTTGGTGGGACTGCTTAACTATCACCAGATGGGGATTTAACGGATGAAATTGAAAAACACCTTGGGCTTGGCCATTGGCTCGCTCGTGGCCGTGACTTCGCTCGGCGCTCTGGCTCAAGGCCAAGGCGCAGTCGAAATCGAAGGTAACGTTACCAAGCAGTTCTACGACAGCGAACGTAACTTCAAGAACACCGGCACCAATCCAGGTGTTCGCCTCGGTTACTTCCTGACCGACGACGTCTCCCTGGACCTGGGCTACAACGAGACCCACAACGCTCGTGGTGAAGTCTTCAACAAAGACATCAAAGGCTCCAAGACCAAGCTCGACGCTACCTACCACTTCGGTACCGTAGGCGATGCACTGCGTCCGTACGTTTCCGCCGGTTTCGCTCACGAGAGCCTGGGCCAGGCCACTCGTAGCGGCCGTGACCACTCCACCTTCGCCAACGTTGGCGCTGGCGCCAAGTGGTACATCACCGACATGTTCTTCGCCCGTGCCGGCGTCGAAGCCATGTACAACATCGACAACGGCAACACCGAGTGGGGCCCGACCGTTGGTCTGGGTCTGAACTTCGGTGGCAGCGGTGGCCAGAAAGCCGCTCCTGCGCCTGCTCCAGTTGCCGAAGTCTGCTCCGACAGCGACAACGATGGCGTCTGCGACAACGTCGACAAGTGCCCTGACACCCCAGCCAACGTTACCGTTGACGCTGATGGCTGCCCGGCTGTTGCCGAAGTCGTTCGCGTTGAGCTGGACGTCAAGTTCGACTTCGACAAGTCGGTCGTCAAGCCAAACAGCTACGGCGACATCAAGAACCTGGCTGACTTCATGAAGCAGTACCCACAGACCACCACCACCGTGGAAGGTCACACTGACTCCGTCGGCCCAGACGCTTACAACCAGAAGCTGTCCGAGCGTCGTGCCAGCGCTGTCAAGCAGGTCCTGACCCAGCAGTACGGTGTTGAATCGAGCCGTGTTGACTCGGTTGGCTACGGTGAGACCCGTCCGGTCGCCGACAACGCCACCGAAGCTGGCCGCGCCGTCAACCGTCGCGTAGAAGCTCAGGTAGAAGCCCAGGCCAAGTAATTGGTTTGACGCTTCACGAAAAACCCGGCCTCGGCCGGGTTTTTCTTTGTCCGCGATTTTTTAGGGGCGATGGGGCGTGGATGGTCGCGTGCTCAGTGCTTGAGCAGAACCAGCAACAGCACCATGTTCAACAGCAGCGACAGCAACCCAATCGTGCGCCATACCTTCAGTGGCTCACGCTCAAGCAGCGGCCGTGGTCGCTCGTCCAGTTCCTGGCGATCCCCCCGCTCCAGCAACAGCAACCACTGTTCGGCGGTCTCGAAGCGCTGCGCTGGATCTGCCGCCACCGCCTGCAACAGGTTGTGCTGCAACCACTCCGGCACATCCGGCCGGTAGCGCGCCGGGTTTACTGGCGTACCGAAGCGTGGCCGTTGGAACGCCTCGACTTCGCCGTAGGGGTAGTGGCCGGTAAGCAGCTGGTAAAGCGTCACGCCCGCGGCATAGAGGTCCTGACGCGGCGCAGGGGGCAGGCCGTCGTAGGCTTCCGGGGCAAGGAACGAAGGCGTGCCTGGCAAGGCGTGGGGCGGGTCTTCGGAAAGCCCCGGGCAGTACGCCAGCCCGAAGTCGAGCAGGCGCAACTGGCCATCTTCGCCCAAGTGAAGGTTTTCCGGCTTGATGTCACGGTGCAGCAGGTTGCGCCGGTGCAGTGCGCCGACAGCCTGCAGCAGCTGGCGCGCCATTTCCAGCCATTGCGCCAGGGGCAGCGGGCCGCTCGCCACGAGCAGGCTGGCGAGGGTCGTGCCCGGGTATTCGCGCATCAGGTAGTACAGGTGCTGGCGCTGGCTGGCCGGGTGCACTTCGGGGAAGTGGCGGCCGGCGACCCGGCGCAGGAACCACTCTTCCATGAGCAAGGTCTGGGCGGCCCCGGGCTCGTTGTCGCGGGCCGGGGGCAGGGTCTTGAGCAACCAGGGCCGACCTTGCGGGTCACGGGTGCGGTAGAGCAGCGCTTGCCTGCTCTGGGCCAGCAAACCGTCGACCTGCCAGCCATCGATCATCTGGCCTTCACGCAAAGCGGCTGGCAGCGGCCACTGCTTGAGCTGCGCCAGGGTGTCGCCCAGGTTGCTCGCGCCCAGCTGGTCGACTCGTACCAGCAAGGCGCTGGCATTGTCCTGGCTGCCGCAGTGATGGGCGCTGGCCACGAGGGTATCGGCGGCTTCCTGCAGGTCGGGGTGTTCGCGCAGGATCGACTGGATATGCACATCGCCCAGGCTGGCCCACACGCCGTCGCTGAGCAGCACGAAGCACTCGCCTTCGTGCAGATCGCCTTCCAGATAGTCCACCAGCAACTGCTGGTCCAGCCCCAGCGCGCGCTTGAGCACGTGCTGCATGCCGGGCTGGTCCCACACATGGTCTTCACTCAGGCATTGCAGCTGGTCGTCCTGCCAGCGGTACACCCGGCAGTCGCCGACGTGGGCGAGGGTGAAGCGTCGCCCGCGCAGCACCAGGGCGCTGAGGGTGGTGAGCAGCGGCTGGCCATTGCCTTGGGCGCGCAGCCAGCGGTTCTGCGCCACCAGCAGACGGTCCAGGGCCTGGGCCACGCTCCAGGTGGCGGGCGTGGCGTAGTAGTCGAGGGCCAGGGCCTGCAAGCTGGCGCGTGCTGCCAGGCCGCCGTCGGCGCACTGGCTGACGCCGTCGGCCAGCGCGCACAAGTAGCCTTTGCTGGCTGCCAGTTCGGCTGCCGGGGTGATCAGGCGCATGGCATCCTGGTTTTCCGTGCGCGGGCCTGTGGCGCTGGCCTGGGCGAAGCTCAGTAGCAGGCTCATGGGGGCGCCTCAGACCCGCGCCGCGGTGATCGCCGCCGAGCCCCAGGTGGTGCGCCAGCGCTGCTTGACGCCATGCAGGCCAAACCAGGCGAGCAGGCCCAGGCTGGCGAACAGCCACAGGCCGAGCTGGTAGTCGCCGGTGTGCTGCTTGATGGTGCCAAGGCCCGCGGCGAGCAGGAAGCCACCGATGCCGCCGGCCATGCCGATCAGCCCGGTCATCACGCCGATCTCCTGGCGGAAGCGCTGCGGCACCAGCTGGAACACCGCGCCATTTCCGGCCCCCAGCCCGAGCATGGCGCTGACGAACAGCGCCAGGGCTGCCGCCGCGTTGGGCAGGTTGAAGCCCACCGCCGCGATGCACACGGCGGCCACGCCGTACATCGCCAGCAGGGTGCGGATACCACCGAAGCGATCGGCCAGGGCGCCGCCGAGCGGACGCATGAGGCTGCCGGAGAACACACAGGCGGCGGTGTAGTAGCCGGCGGTCACCGGGCTCAGGCCGTACTGATCGCTGAAATAGCCAGGCAGGGCGCTGGCCAGGCCGATGAAGCCGCCGAAGGTGACACTGTAGAAGAACATGAACCACCAGCTGTCGCGGTCGCCGAGGGCCTTGAGGTAGTCGGCCATGGCCTTGGGCTTGGGCCGTTGCGGGGCATTGCGGGCCAGCCAGGCGAATAGCACCAGGGTCAGCAGCAGCGGCAGCAGGGCAAAGCCGAACACATTGTTCCAGCCGAAGGCGGCGGCCAACGCCGGCGCCAGCAGGGCGGCGAACACCGTGCCGGAGTTGCCGGCACCGGCGATGCCCATGGCCTTGCCCTGATGCTGCGGCGGGTACCACTGCGAAGCCAGCGGCAGGGACACGGCGAACGAGGCCCCGGCAAAGCCAAGGAACACACCCAGCAGCAAGGCTTGTTCGTAGCTGCGCACGCCCAACTGCCAGGCGCAGGCCAGGGCGACGATCACCACCGCCTGGCCGATCAGCCCGGCGGTCTTGGGCGACAGGCGATCGACCAGCAGACCCATGGCAAAGCGCAGCAGCGCGCCGGCCAGGATCGGCGTGGCCACCATCAGGCCCCGTTGCTGTGCGGTCAGTTGCAGGTCGGCGGCAATCTGCACCGCCATCGGGCCGAGCAGGTACCAGACCATGAAGCTCAAGTCGAAATACAGGAAGGCGGCGAACAGGGTGGGCACATGCCCGGATTTCCAGAAGCTCGTATTCATCGGACACCTCGTGGGGCGCGCAACACAGGGGCGGAAACGAAAAGACGCCGCTGCCCGGTCCACGGATAAGTGGCGGGGAAGCGACGTCTTTGTCGGGGTCTGGGGGGCAGCCGCCGTTGGCTACCTGGTGTTCCATGAGCAAGAGACGGGCCAAGGTCTGCGGGTCATTGCAACTAGCCCAGCATCTCCGACATGGCGATAATCTGCTCCGCCACCTGGATCAGCTTCTGCTGGCGGCTCATGGCCTGGCGGCGCATCAGGGTGTAGGCCGCCTCCTCGTTGCAGTCCTTCATTTTCATCAGCAGGCCCTTGGCTTGTTCGATGCGCTTGCGCTCGGCCAGTTGCTGGTCGCGGGCCAGCAATTGCGCCTTCAATGCCTGGTCGCTTTCGAAACGGGCCATGGCCACGTCGAGGATCGGCTGCAGGCGCGTGGCCTGGATACCCTCGACGATATAGGCGCTGACTCCAGCCTGGATCGCCTGGCGCATCACGTCGGGGTCATGCTCGTCGGTGAACAGCACGATCGGGCGGGGGCGATCGCGGCTGACCAGCACCACCTGTTCCATCACATCCCGGCCAGGTGACTCGGTATCGATCAGCACCACGTCCGGGTGCACCGTTTCGACACAGGCGGGCAGATCGATGCTCAGGTTGACGGCCTCGATCACTTCGAAGCCGGCCTCGATCAGGGCGGTCTTGAGACGACCGACTTTCTTTTCGGTGTCGTCGATCAGCAGGATACGCAGCATGTTCGCCCCCTCAGTGACTGGCGCGGGCATCAGGCGCCGCGTCCAGGGCGTGCAGGGGGAAGCTGCGCGCATAGCCATGGGGGTCGCTGCCGTCCCAGCGGCGGCCGTCGAGCAGCAGGCTGCTGCGCATGGGTAGGTCGGCGCAGGGCACGCCCAGTGCCGAGGCAGCCTCGCGGTAAAGGGCCAGCTGTTGCACCTGGCGGGCGACCCCGAGGTAGTCCGGGTCGTCACGCAGCAGGCCCCAGCGGCGGAACTGGGTCATGAACCACATGCCGTCGGACAGGTAGGGCAGGTTGGCCCGGCCCTGGTCGAACAGGCGCAGGGCATGGGGGTCGTGCCAGCGATGACCGAGGCCATCCTGATAGTCGCCGAGCAGGCGCGGCTCGATGCTGTCGACGGGGGTGTCAAGGTAGGCGCTGCCGCTGAGCAGTTGCGCGGTGCTGCGGCGGTTCTCCTGGCTCTGCTCGATGAAGCGCGCGGCGGCGAGTACCGACTGGATCAGTGCCCGGGCGCTGTTGGGGTACTGTTCGACGAAACCCCGGGCGCAGGCCAGGACCTTTTCCGGGTGATCGGGCCAGATCGACTGGCTAGTGGCCAGGGTGAAGCCCTGGCCCTTGGCAAGCGCGTCCGCCGACCAGGGTTCGCCGACGCAGAAGCCGTCGATACGCCCGGCCTGCAGGTGGGCGGTCATCTGCGCCGGGGGCACCACCACGCTGCTGACGTCACGTAATGGGTGAATCCCCTGGCTGGCCAGCCAGTAGTACAGCCACAGGGCATGGGTGCCGGTGGGAAAGGTCTGGGCGAAGGTGAGTGCGCCTTGCTGGTGCACCAGCCGCGCCAGTGCCTCGGGGTTGGTCACGCCCTTGCGCTGCAGTGCGGGGGAGAGGTTGATGGCCTGGGCGTTCTGGTTCAGGCCCATAAGCACGGCCAGGGGGCTGGCGGGCACGCCGCCGATACCGAGGTGCACGGCGTATACCAGCCCATACAGGCAGTGGGCGGCGTCGAGCTCGCCGCTGACCAGCTTGTCGCGCAGCCCGGCCCAGGAGGCCTGGCGGCGCAGGTTTAAGGTCAGGCCGAATGGCTGGGCGAAGCCCTGGGTGGCGGCGACCACCACCGAGGCGCAGTCGGTCAAGGCCATGAAGCCGATGTCCAGGCTGGGTTTTTCCGGCGCGTCGCTGCCGTTGACCCAGGCCAGGGGCGTTGTCGGGAGGGGTGTGTTCACGGAGTTCCTCGAGCGTTCGCAATAGAGCGGCATGCAACAGACATAGCAACCCATGTGCCATGGCCCTGTCGCCCCGGCGGCGCGCTGGCTATAATCGCCCCCTCACACACCGCGAGTCCGCCCGCCCATGTATACCCTGGCCCGCCAGCTGCTGTTCAAGCTCTCCCCGGAAACCTCCCACGACCTCTCGCTGGACCTGATCGGCGCCGGTGGCCGCCTGGGGCTCAATGGTCTGCTGTGCAAGCAGCCAGCGGCGTTGCCGGTGACGGTGATGGGCTTGAACTTCGCCAACCCGGTCGGCCTGGCCGCAGGCCTGGACAAGAACGGCGCGGCCATCGACGGTTTCGCCCAGCTGGGTTTCGGCTTCGTCGAGATCGGCACCGTGACGCCGCGCCCGCAGCCGGGCAACCCCAAGCCGCGGCTGTTCCGCCTGCCTGAAGCCACGGCCATCATCAACCGCATGGGCTTCAACAACCTCGGTGTCGACCACCTGCTGGCACGTGTGCGCGCCTCGAAGTACACCGGGGTACTGGGCATCAACATCGGCAAGAACTTCGACACCCCGGTCGAGCGGGCCCAGGACGACTACCTGATCTGTCTGGAAAAGGTCTACAACGACGCCAGCTACATCACCGTCAACGTCAGCTCGCCGAATACCCCGGGCCTGCGTTCGCTGCAGTTCGGCGACTCGCTCAAGCAACTGCTCGATGCCCTGGCCGAGCGCCGTGAACAGCTGGCCACGGCCAACGGCAAGCGCGTGCCATTGGCGATCAAGATTGCACCGGACATGAGCGACGAAGAGACCGCGCTGGTGGCCGCGGCGCTGCGCGAGTCGGGCATGGACGCGGTGATCGCCACCAATACCACCCTGGGCCGCGAAGGTGTCGAAGGCCTGCCGTTCGGTGGCGAGGCGGGCGGCCTGTCGGGTGCGCCGGTACTGCAAAAGAGCACGCACACGGTGAAGGTGCTGGCGGGCGAGCTGGGCGGCAAGCTGCCGATCATCGCCGCTGGCGGCATTACCGAGGGGCGCCACGCGGCTGAGAAGATCGCCGCTGGGGCTAGCCTGGTGCAGATCTATTCGGGCTTCATCTACAAAGGCCCGGCGTTGATTCGTGAAGCGGTGGATGCGATTGCGGCGATGCCGAAACCATGAAATGAGCCGCTCCCACGCTGTATAGAAGATGTGGCGAAAAAATAAGGTGCATAAAAAAGGGCCCCTTCAAAGGGGCCCCTGGGCCGCAGCCCGCCGCCCGGATAGGGCGCGCATGGTGACTCGAATTCAGTGTCCTCGTTCAGCCAACGGCGTGATTTTCGTTGAGTCTATGAATGCCAGCGGTGCCGGTCATGCCATCCCAGTTATCGCCGCGACCTTCGCGCCAGCCGTTGATCCAGGCTTGGCGTACAGAGGGTAGATTGAAGGGGCAAAGTTCGCGGGATTTGCCGGTGACTCCATACTGGTAGCCACGTGAATATGCTCTTTCCAACGGATCACGCTTAAGTCTTCTCATAGGGTGTTGCCCTCACTTGTTGACTGTAATGTCCCGTCGGCCTCTCCGAGGCCGGGCAGAATCGTTCTGCCGGTTTGCGCCCGCTGCCGGCGTCGCGGGCTGAAAGTGCCGCCCCGTTGCGGTGCGGCCTGAGATCAGTTCTAACGAATGCGAGTCACAGTGTGAATGATCGATTTGTCATAAGGACGTAACCTTTCCGAGGGTGAGGGGATAAGTAAATAAATGCGACTCAACCTTGTTTGCCGTTGGGCCCGCTATGATCAGGGTTTAGTCAACGTTGACGTCAATTGGCCAGCGTTGCTCGATGATGACAGTAATAATTGGTAATGCGACGAAGGGTCACATCTGAACCCTGGGTCCACGAAATTTTCACACTGCCCGACGATCAAAGCCTCTTTCGCTTCTGCGTGAGGCATTGGTCTGCCGAGCGGCCAGGTCTTGCGATCGCTTCGCAAGGCCACCCGGGCGCCTGCTGGAAAGGTGCGCGGGCAAACAGCGGCAGCCGATGCGTCGGCTTGCCATTTACCTAGCCAAAGGCTCTGGATTACACATGTCGGACCGTTTCGAACTTTATCTCACCTGCCCCAAGGGCCTCGAAGGCCTGCTCGCCGAAGAGGCCAGCCAATTGGGCCTGACCGAGGTGCGTGAACACACCTCGGCCATTCGCGGCTCGGCCGACATGGAAACCGCCTACCGCCTGTGCCTGTGGTCGCGCCTGGCCAACCGGGTGCTACTGGTGCTCAAGCGTTTCTCGATGAAGAACGCCGACGACCTCTATGACGGCGTGCATGCGCTCGACTGGGCTGACCACCTGGCGGCCGACGGCACGCTGGCAGTGGAGTTCAGCGGCCATGGCTCGGGTATCGACAACACTCACTTCGGCGCCCTGAAAGTGAAGGACGCCATTGTCGACAAACTGCGCAACCGCGAAGGCCTGCGCCCGTCGGTGGACAAGCTCGACCCGGACCTGCGGGTGCACCTGCGCCTGGACCGTGGCGAGGCGATTCTGTCCCTCGACCTGTCCGGCCACAGCCTGCACCAGCGCGGCTATCGCCTGCAGCAGGGCGCGGCGCCATTGAAGGAAAACCTGGCAGCGGCGGTGCTGATCCGCTCGGGCTGGCCACGCATTGCGGCCGAGGGCGGCGCCCTGGCTGACCCGATGTGCGGTGTGGGCACCTTCCTGGTCGAGGCGGCGATGATCGCCGCCGACATCGCCCCCAACCTCAAGCGCGAGCGCTGGGGCTTCACGGCCTGGCTCGGGCACGTACCGGCGCTGTGGCGCAAGCTGCACGACGAGGCCCAGGCCCGTGCCCAAGTGGGCCTGGCCAAGCCACCGTTGTGGATTCGTGGCTACGAGGCCGACCCGCGGCTGATCCAGCCGGGGCGCAACAACGTCGAGCGCGCAGGCCTGGGCGACTGGGTGAAGATCTATCAGGGAGAGGTGGCCAGCTTCGAGCCGCGCCCAGACCAGAACCAGAAGGGCCTGGTGATCAGCAACCCACCCTATGGCGAGCGCCTGGGCGATGAGGCCAGCCTGCTGTACCTCTACCAGAACCTCGGCGAGCGCCTGCGCCAGGCATGCATGGGCTGGGACGCGGCGGTGTTCACCGGCGCGCCGGAGCTGGGCAAGCGCATGGGTATCCGCAGCCACAAGCAATACGCTTTCTGGAACGGCGCATTGCCGTGCAAGCTGTTGCTGTTCAAGGTCCAGCCCGACCAGTTCGTCACTGGCGATCGTCGTCAGGCCCAGGCCGACGCGGGTGAGGGCGAGCCGCGCCGCCAGGCGCCGGTGGCCAGCGAGCCGGCGCGCCTGTCGGAAGGCGCGCAGATGTTCGCCAACCGCCTGCAGAAGAACTTCAAGCAGCTGGGCAAGTGGGCCCGCCGCGAGCAGGTCGATTGCTACCGCGTGTACGATGCCGACATGCCCGAGTACGCCTTGGCTGTCGACCTGTACCACGACTGGGTGCACGTGCAGGAGTATGCCGCGCCGCGCTCGATCGACCCGGACAAGGCCCAGGCACGCCTGCTCGACGCGTTGACCGCGATTCCGCAGGCCCTTGGCGTCGATCCGCAGCGCGTGGTGCTCAAGCGCCGGGAGCGTCAGACCGGCACCCGCCAGTACGAACGCCAGGCCACCGAAGGACGCTTCCAGGAAGTCAGCGAGGGCGGCGTCAAGCTGCTGGTCAACCTCACCGACTACCTCGACACCGGCCTGTTCCTCGACCACCGCCCGATGCGCCTGCGTATCCAGCGCGAGGCGGCGGGCAAGCGCTTCCTCAACCTGTTCTGCTACACCGCCACGGCCAGCGTGCACGCAGCCAAGGGCGGCGCGCGCAGCACCACCAGCGTCGACCTGTCGAAGACCTACCTGGACTGGGCACGACGCAACCTGTCGCTCAACGGTTTCTCCGAGCGCAACCGCCTGGAGCAGGGCGACGTCATGGCCTGGCTGGAGAACGCCCAGGACAGCTACGACCTGATCTTCATCGACCCGCCGACCTTCTCCAACTCCAAGCGCATGGAAGGGGTGTTCGACGTGCAGCGCGACCATGTGCAACTGCTCGACCTGGCCATGGCGCGCCTGGCGCCGGGTGGTGTGCTGTACTTCTCCAACAACTTCCGCAAGTTCCAGCTCGACGAGCACCTGGCGACGCGGTATGCGGTGGAGGAAATCAGCGCCCAGACCCTGGACCCTGACTTCGCTCGCAACAACCGCATCCATCGCGCCTGGCAGCTGCGTTTGCGCTGAGCCGACGAGGTACATGGCGTGGCCACTGGCCAGCGGCTATAAAGCAGGACAGGGCGGGACAATACGCAGGACGCTGACGTTGCTGAGAGTCCTCTATGTCGAACCCAGGCGTACCTGCGAAGCCGCTTGGCCTGTTCGGTGACGAGCTGTCGGCCTGGGGCGTGGCCCTGGCGGCGCTGGTCGCCGGGGCGCTGCTCACGGCCGCGCTGGCCATTGCCACGCAGACCTTCTTCAAGCAGCAACTGCGCCAGCGTTTCGAACTGCTGGCCAGTGAACGCTACAGCCGCATCGCCGAACGTTTCGAGGAGCAGGAGCAGCGCCTGGACGGCCTGCGCCGCTTTTTCGCCTACTCCAGTGAAATCACGCCCTACGAGTTCGATGGCTATGCCCGCCCGTTGCTGCATCGCACCCAGGCCTACTCCTGGGCGCCGCGGGTAGCGTCCGGGCAGCGCGCGGCGTTCGAACAGCAGGCCAGCGCCTTGCTGGGGCAGCCTTACCAGATCCGCGACCTGGACGCCCAGGGGCGTTGGCAGGCGGCAGCGATGCGCGATCACTACTACCCGGTCCTGTACACCCAGGCGGCGAGCCGGCAGGCCCAGCCCTATGGCTTCGACCTGGGCGGGCAGGCGCTGCGCGCCGCGACCCTGGCCCGGGCCTCGGGCCCTGGCAGCATGGCGGTGTCCGCGCCGCTGGACATGATCAATGTCGAGCCGGCCTACACCCGCGGCCTGCTGATGGTCGCTCCGGTGTTCGCCGATGATGCGCCGGCGAGCGAGTTGCCCCGAGGTTATGTGATGGCGTTGCTCAGCCTGCACCAGTTGATAGCCGAGAGCCTGCCGACCGTGGCCGATGACAACCTGGTGGTGCGCATCCTCGATCTGTCCACCGAGGGTGGTCACGAGGTGCTGTTCGACTCGGGCATGCCGCCGGCGCGCATGGGCCTTGCCAGCAGTCACCTGCTGCACCTGGCCGACCATCACTACCAGCTCGATATTCGACCCAGCCAGGGCTTTCTGTTGGCTAACCGGTCGTCTGCGGTGCCAGTCGTGGCATTGCTGGGTGGCCTGCTGAGCGTACTGCTGGCGCTGCTGCTTTACAGCCTGTTCAGCCAGCGCCAGCGTGCCCTGGGTCTGGTGGCCCGGCGCACCGCCGAGTTACGTGTCAGCGAGCAGTCGTTGCGCGAGACTCACAACCAGTTGCGCAGCGTGCTCGATGCCGCGACCCAGGTCGCGATCATCGCCACCAGCCTGCGCGGAGTGATCGGCACGTTCAATGCCGGCGCCGAACGCATGCTGGGCTACTCGGCCGGCGAAGCGCTGGGCCAGCTGCGGTTGGAGGACCTGGTGTTGCCCGAAGAGCTGCACCAGCGTGCCCATGCCTTGAGCGTGCGCTTTGGCCGCGAGGTCGGCGCCGGCCAGGCGATGTTCGCCGAAACGGTGCAGGAGGGTGGCGCGCAGCCGGCGGACTGGACGCTGGTACGCAAGGACGGCAGCCATCTGCTGGCCAACATGCTGGTGACGGCGGTGCTGGACGAGCAGGGCTTGTGGGTGGGTTACCTGGCGATCTGCATCGATGTCACCGAGAGGCGCCGGGTGCACGAAGCCCTGGCGGCCCGCGATCGGTTGCTGGAGAAACTCAGCGCCGAGGTGCCGGGCGGGATCTACCAGTACCGCCTGGATGCCGATGGCCACTCCTGTTTTCCCTATGCCAGCCAAGGTCTGCACGACATCTACGAGGTTGACCTGGCGGTGCTGCGCGAGGATGCCACGGCGGTGTTCGAGCGTATTCACCCTGACGACCTGGAGCGGGTGCGACGCTCGGTGCGGTATTCCGCCGAGCACCTTGCGCCGTGGCGTGAGGAGTACCGGGTGTGCCTGCCGCAAGCGGGGCTGCGCTGGGTGCGTGGGGAGGCTACGCCGGAAATTGGCGAGCATGGCAGCACGTTGTGGCATGGCTACCTGACCGATATCTCGGATCTCAAGCGGGTCGAGGAAGAGTTGCGGGCATTGTCGGTGACCGACGCCCTGACCGGTATCTACAACCGGCGCTATTTCCAGGAGCGGCTGCGCAACGAACTGGATCGGGCCCAGCGCGAGGGTTTGGACCTGGCGGTAATCATGCTGGATATCGACCATTTCAAGCGTATCAACGATCAGTTCGGGCATGCGGTCGGGGATCATGTGCTGCGCAATCTGTGCCAGCGGATCGCGCATCGGCTGCGGCGCACCGATGTGTTCTGCCGCTTGGGAGGGGAGGAGTTCATGGTGCTGTGCCCCGGGAGCAATGCCGAGCAGGCGCGGATGCTGGCGCAGGAGTTGTGGCAGGGGGTGCGCAGTGTGCCGGTGGAGGGCGTTGGGCGGGTCACGGCGAGTTTCGGGGTGGCGGGGTGGCGGGCGGGGGAGGGGGCGGATGCGTTGTTGTTGCGGGCGGATGCTGGGGTATATGTGGCCAAGCAGGGGGGGAGGGATCGGGTTGAGGGGGAGTTGTTGTCTTGACTTGGGTTTGATGTTCTTGTTGGTTGGTGAATAGTATTTGGTGTTGGTTTGAAGTTGTATGCGAATTCAGGTTGTATTTCGGTGCGTCGGTGTATTGTGTTATTTTCAATCGATAAATTTCCAGGTTTTGCTCTTGCTCTTGCTCTGCTTTTGCTTCTAAGTGCGCGATAGTTCAGGCGACACAAATTGCGACTTCAGGAGGCCGAACGTAGGACTTGCGGAGGGAGGTGACGGGCATGGATGCCCGTCAAGCGCTGCGCCCCAGGATGGGGCGTTCAGCGCGGTCCTCCCGGGAGCAAGGCCGGAGTGAGGGGACCCCGGAGCGAAGCGTAGGGGCCGGATGAATGGAGCGAGCATTTTTTGGTTCCTTTTTGATGCTTCAAAAAGGGACCCGCCGTAAGGGCGGAAAGGTGATTAAGCGTCACCATCGTAAATGAATGCGTATATAGCTTTTAAAACATACGCTGTGTAAGTCAAAGTCAAAGTCAAAGTCAAAGTCAAAGTCAAATGCGATTGGCGTGGGTTTTTACAGTTGTAAGCGCATTCATTTGCTATAATGACGCATATTCACCCTTTCGCCACCCGGCGAGTCACTTTTTGTCAAACGCGACAAAAAGTAACCAAAAAACGCTGCGCTCCATTCATCCGGCCCTACGCTTCGCTCCGGGTCCCCTCACTCCGGCCTTGCTCCCGGGAGGACCGCGCTGAACGCCCCATCCTGGGGCGCAGCGCTTGACGGGCATCCATGCCCGTCACCTCCCTCCGCAAGACCTCCGTTCGGCCTCCTGAAGTCGCGAAGTTACGGGCGGCGCCTGGTCTGACGCAGCTGTCGCTAGCTCGGTATGGCGCTAGACTCCTGATCGGCAACGGCAACGGCAACGGCAACGGCAACGGCAACGGCAACGGCAGAATCAAAGGTGATTTGAGCGTTCGTCGGCGCGCCGACGTGGTCGGCTATCACTTCTCTGTCACGTAACTGTATTGTTGGCTATTCTCCGATCTGTCCCAGTACACTTCGTAACTGTTACGGTATTCTGGCCCCGCAGTGAGCCACACAAGAACAATGACCCGTCAGCGCTTCGAGAACACGCCATGACCAACCTGCTGCTGTACCAGCGCATTGCCCAGCAACTGGCCGATGACATCCGCCGGGGTGTCTACCAGCCGGGGGAGCGGGTGCCGTCGGTGCGCAAGATGAGCGCGCAGCTCAATGTCAGCCATGCCACCGTGCTGCAGGCGTACGCCAATCTCGAGGACCAGGGCCTGATCCGTGCCCGGCCGCAGTCCGGCTACTACGTCCACCAGACCCCGGCGTTGACGGCGCAGACCCCGGATATCGCGCGGGTCGAGCGCCCGGGCCTGGTCACCCGGGCAAGCATCATCCAGCAAGTGCTGGTCGAGGCGCGGCGCGATGGGGTTTTCCCATTCGGCGCCGCGGTGCCGCATGTGGACTACCTGCCCGTGCGTGCCCTGCACCAGCAATTGGCCAAGGTGACGCGCTTCCACAGCCCGCGTGCCTTCAGCTACATGTTCAGCCCGGGTTTCGAACCGCTGCGCCGGCAGATCGCCATTCGCATGCGTGATGCCGGCGTGCTGGTCGATCCGCGTGAGGTGGTGGTGACCCACGGCTGCGTCGATGCCCTGCAGATGGCGCTGCGGGTGCTGACCCGACCGGGCGACCTGATCGCGGCCGAGTCGCCCACCTACTATGGCCTGCTGCAGCTGGCCGACCTGCTGGGGCTCAAGGTCATCGAGATTCCCAGCGACCCGTCTACCGGTATCAGCCTGGAAGCCCTGCAACTGGCAGCCAACCAGTGGTCGATCAAGGCGCTGGTACTGACGGCGCGCTTGAGCAATCCCCTGGGCGGCACCATCCCCGAGGAGCGGCAGAAGCAGTTGCTGCGCCTGGCCTCGGACTTCGACATACAGATCGTCGAGGATGATATCTACGGTGAGCTGATGTTCGAGCAGGGGCGCACCAAGGCGCTCAAGGCGTTCGATCGCCTCGACCGGGTGATCTACTGCTCGAGCTTCTCCAAGACCCTGTCGCCAGGGGTGCGGGTCGGCTGGATGATCGCCGGGCGCTACCAGGACGAGATCCAGCGCCTGCAGACCTTCACCACCCACTCGGCCTGCAGTGTCACGCAGATGGCGGTGGCTGCCTACCTGGAGAACGGCGGCTACGATCGCCACCTGCGCTACATTCGCCAGGAGTATCGCAAGAACCTCAGTGCCTACCAGCTGGCGGTGCAGCAGCACTTCCCCGAAGGCACGCAGATGACCCGGCCCACCGGCGGCTTCATTCTTTGGGTCAGCCTGCCAGGGCGAGTCAATACCCAGGAGCTGCATGTGCGGGCGCTGGAACAGGGGATCAGCATCGCGCCGGGGCTGATCTTCAGTAATACGGAGCAGTTCAACCACTGTATCCGGCTCAATTGCGGTATTCCCTGGAACCGCGAGGCGGAGCGCGCAGTGATGACCCTGGGGCTGCTGGCCCAACAATTGTGCCGCGAGCCGACAGGTTCACTTTTGTAGGCTTGTCAGATGAGCGGGGAACAGGGAGCATACGCGTTTTGCAGCTTACGCTCCCGGTACCCATGAACCTGTTTCGTCCTCTTGTCATTGCCCTGTGTTGCGCGTTGCCCTGGCTGCCGGCCGGAGCCGTGCAGGCTGCCGAGCCTGCAACCAAGGCGCAGGGGGTGCACAAGTCGCCGGCCAAGGCTGCAGCCAAGCCGACAGCCAAGCCCAAGCCCAAGGCCAAACCAAAGGCCAAGCCCAAGGTGAAGGCCAAACCTGTCAGCAAGGCTGTCGCCAAATCGCTACCCAAGTCGAAGATCGACCTGAGCCTGCCGAGTGAAATGGTCAGGCACCTCGAGCCGGACCTGGGTGACGGGCCGGTGGTGCGCAAACCTCTGCTGCCGTCGATGTTCCCCACCAAGCCGGAATCCGACAGCAGCCCGTTCCAGCTCAACGGCCGGCTGATCAGCAACGAAATGCAGCTGCAGTTGCGCAACGACAGCCGGCGCGACGTCGACGGCGCGGCGATCGATTTCGAATTCCGCAACTGACTGCCGGGTCACCGTCTTTTTCATTCGCTCGGCAATTTCAAACATATGTTTGAGCGGTTAGTATCCAGGGACGTTCGTCCCGTTTTGCTCCTGGGAGTCCTGTTGTCATGAAATGCCGCGAGGGCTGCGGTGCCTGCTGCATCGCCCCGTCCATCAGTTCGCCTATCCCCGGCATGCCGCAGGGCAAGCCGGCCGGCGAACGCTGTCTGCACCTGAATGTCGAAAACCTTTGTGCGCTGTTCGGCAAGCCCGAGCGACCGCAGGTGTGTGGCGGCTTCAAGGCGGAAGCGGACATCTGTGGCAACGATCGTGACGAGGCCATCCGCATCATCGGGTGGCTGGAGCAGATGACGGCGGCGTGACAGGTTGGATCCTCGACAACAAGGAACAAGATGATGAGATCGATCAAGCGTATTGCACTGCTGTGTGGCATGGGTGTCGTGCTGGCACCGACGGCTTGGGCCGAGAACTGGCAGGTGGCCAAGGACGAGGAGGGGATCAAGGTGTCCCTCAGCGAGGTGGCCGGTTCCAAGTACAAGGCCTACCGTGGCGTGACCGTGATCAAAGCGCCGCTGGCCAAGGTCAAGGCGCTGCAGGAGGACGTGGCGGGGGCCTGCGCCTGGATCCACGAGTGCAAGTCGCAGAAACTGCTCAAGAGCGAGGGCGACCAGAGCTGGACCTACACCCAGTTCAATACACCATGGCCTGTGACGCCGCGCGATTCTGTCCTGCATGTGACCACTGTCCAGGAGGCTGATGGCAGCCTGACCCGCAAGCTTGAGGAGCAGCCGAAGTATCTGCCGGAGGAAAAGGGCTTCGTGCGTGTCGCCCAGGTGGAGGGCTACTGGAAGCTGGTGCCCAAGGGTGACAGCACCGAGGTGACCTACCAGGTGCACACCGAGCCAGGTGGCAGTGTGCCGTCCTGGTTGGCCAACAAGTTCGTGGTGGATGCGCCGTTCAATACCCTGAAGGGGTTGAAGGAGCGTGCCGAGAAGCAGTGATCGGCGCCGGTAACGCAGAAACAAGAAAGGCTGCCCGAGGGCAGCCTTTTTAGCGTTCGGCCGACAGGGCTTACTTGCGGTCTTTCAGCTCGACGATGTCACGCTGCTCGTAGCCGGTGTACAGCTGGCGTGGGCGGCCGATCTTGTATGGGCTGGAGAGCATTTCCTTCCAGTGCGAGATCCAGCCGACGGTACGTGCCAGGGCGAAGATCACGGTGAACATGCTGGTCGGAATACCGATGGCCTTGAGGATGATGCCCGAGTAGAAGTCGACGTTCGGGTACAGCGAGCGCTCGACGAAGTACGGATCGGTCAGGGCGATCTCTTCCAGGCGCATGGCCAGTTCCAGCTGCGGGTCGTTCTTGATGCCCAGCTCGCTGAGCACTTCGTCGCAGGTCTTCTTCATCACGGTGGCGCGCGGGTCGCGGTTCTTGTACACGCGGTGACCGAAGCCCATGAGCTTGAACGGATCGTTCTTGTCCTTGGCCTTGGCGATGAACTTGTCGATGTTCGAGACATCGCCGATTTCATCGAGCATGGTCAGTACGGCTTCGTTCGCACCGCCGTGGGCCGGGCCCCACAGTGCGGCGATGCCGGCGGCGATACAGGCGAACGGGTTGGCGCCCGAGGAGCCCGCCAGGCGTACGGTGGAGGTGGAGGCGTTCTGCTCGTGGTCGGCGTGGAGGATGAAGATCCGGTCCATCGCCTTGGCCAGCACCGGGCTGATCGGTTTGATCTCGCACGGGGTGTTGAACATCATGTGCAGGAAGTTTTCCGCGTACGACAGGTCATTGCGCGGGTACATCATGGGTTGGCCCATGGAGTACTTGTAGACCATCGCGGCAAGGGTCGGCATTTTCGCGACCAGGCGTACCGCGGAGATTTCGCGGTGCTGCGGGTTATTGATGTCCAGCGAGTCGTGATAGAACGCCGACAGGGCGCCGACCACGCCGCACATCACTGCCATGGGGTGGGCGTCGCGGCGGAATCCGTTGAAGAACGACTTCAGCTGCTCGTGAACCATGGTGTGGTTCTTCACGGTGCTGACGAACTGGGCCTTCTGCTCGGCATTCGGCAGTTCGCCGTTGAGCAGCAGGTAGCAGGTCTCGAGGTAGTCCGACTGTTCGGCGAGCTGTTCGATCGGGTAGCCGCGGTGCAGCAGCACGCCCTTGTCGCCATCGATGTAGGTGATCTTCGACTCGCACGAGGCGGTCGCCATGAAACCAGGGTCGAAGGTGAAGTGGCCTGATGCCCCCAACCCGCGGACGTCGATAACATCGGGACCAACGGTGCCGGTTAAAATGGGCAGCTCGACGGGGGCAGCGCCCTCGATGATCAACTGCGCTTTTTTGTCAGCCATGTGGCCTCCTATTAATGCTTGAAATCATCAGACAGACCCCCCACGCAGGGCCCGCACCACTATAGAGGGATAAATTCGAATGTCAATTTGCCTAAAGGCTGGTTGAAACGCCCTCTGAGGCCTGATTTTTCACGAAATTCTCGCCCGTTTACGCCTTTTGTTCCTCAAAGGCAATGCGCTATTTGGGCTAGCCCCTCACGTTGTCATAAGCAGCCTAACTGTCTATACTCGGCAGCCGACTCCCAGGGGCTTTCAAGCCCGCCCTGCTGGGTGTCGTCGCTCTCCTGGGTGGTGGGTACCTGACCAGTACACTTACCAACAACTTTGCCCTGTTAGCTAGGGGCTCTTCAGTGTGAAAAAAGCCGTGAAAAGCCAACGACCTGTAAACCTAGACCTAAGGACCATCAAACTCCCGATCACCGCGTACACGTCCATTCTTCACCGTATTTCCGGCGTCATCCTCTTCCTCGGCCTTGCCATCATGCTGTACGCACTGGGCAAGTCGCTGGGTTCGGAGGAAGGCTTTGCCGAGGTGAAGGCGTGTCTGACCAGTCCGCTGGCCAAACTGGTGACCTGGGGCCTGCTGTCCGGCCTGCTGTACCACCTCGTGGCAGGTGTGCGCCACCTGATCATGGACATGGGTGTCGGTGAGACGCTGGAAGGCGGCAAGCTGGGCTCGAAAATCGTGATCGTCATCTCCGTGGTGCTGATCGTTCTGGCAGGAGTTTGGGTATGGTAACTAACGTCACGAACCTGTCGCGTTCGGGCCTCTACGACTGGATGGCGCAGCGCGTCTCGGCGGTCGTTCTCGCGGCTTACTTCATTTTCCTGATCGGCTACCTCGCCGCCCACCCGGGCATCGACTACGCCCAGTGGCACGCTCTGTTCACCAACAACGCGATGCGCATCTTCAGTCTGCTGGCCCTCGTTGCCCTGGGCGCCCACGCCTGGGTCGGCATGTGGACCATTGCCACCGACTACCTGACGCCGATGGCGTTCGGCAAGTCGGCGACTGCGATTCGTTTCCTGTTCCAGGCGGTATGCGGCGTTGCGATGTTCGCTTACTTCGTCTGGGGTGTGCAGATTCTCTGGGGTATCTGATTCATGGCTAACATTCCAACCATTTCCTTCGACGCCATCATCATCGGTGGCGGCGGCGCGGGCATGCGCGCAGCGCTGCAACTGGCTCAAGGCGGCCACAAGACCGCTGTAGTCACCAAGGTGTTCCCGACTCGTTCGCATACCGTTTCCGCCCAGGGCGGCATCACCTGCGCCATCGCTTCGGCCGACCCGAACGACGACTGGCGCTGGCACATGTACGATACCGTCAAGGGTTCCGACTACATCGGTGACCAGGACGCTATCGAATACATGTGTCAGGAAGGCCCGGCCGCGGTCTTCGAGCTGGACCACATGGGCCTGCCGTTCTCGCGTACCGAAACCGGTCGTATCTACCAGCGTCCGTTCGGTGGCCAGTCCAAGGACTTCGGCAAGGGCGGCCAGGCTGCCCGTACCTGCGCAGCCTCCGACCGTACCGGTCACGCGCTGCTGCACACCCTGTACCAGGGCAACCTGAAGGCAGGCACCACCTTCCTCAACGAGTACTACGCCGTTGACCTGGTGAAGAACCAGGACGGCGCGTTCGTCGGTGTGATCGCGATCTGCATCGAAACCGGCGAAACCATGTACATCAAGTCCAAGGCCACCGTGCTGGCGACTGGCGGTGCTGGCCGTATCTACGCCTCCACCACCAACGCCCTGATCAATACCGGTGACGGTATCGGCATGGCCCTGCGTGCCGGCGTGCCGGTGCAGGACATCGAGATGTGGCAGTTCCACCCGACCGGCATCGCCGGCGCCGGTGTACTGGTCACCGAAGGTTGCCGCGGTGAAGGTGGCTACCTGATCAACGCCCACGGCGAGCGCTTCATGGAGCGTTACGCGCCGAACGCGAAAGACCTGGCCGGCCGCGACGTGGTCGCCCGTTCCATGGTCAAGGAAATCATCGCCGGCAACGGCGTGGGCCCGAACAAGGACCACGTGCTGCTGAAGCTGGATCACCTGGGCGAGGAAGTGCTGCACAGCCGCCTGCCAGGTATCTGCGAGCTGTCCAAGACCTTCGCCCACGTCGACCCGGTGGTCGCCCCGGTTCCGGTCGTGCCGACCTGCCATTACATGATGGGCGGCGTTGCCACCAACATTCATGGCCAGGCCATCACCATGGACGCCGAAGGCAAGGACCACATCATCCCGGGTCTGTTCGCCGTGGGTGAAGTGGCCTGTGTGTCGGTCCATGGCGCCAACCGCCTGGGCGGCAACTCGCTGCTCGACCTGGTTGTATTCGGCCGTGCCGCCGGCCTGCACCTGGAAAAGGCGCTGACCGAAGGCGTCGAGTACCGCGATGCCAGCGACACCGACGTCGATGTTGCCCTGAACCGCCTGAACAAGCTCAACGAGCGTACCAGTGGCGAAGACGTGGCAAGCCTGAAGCGCGAGCTGCAGAGCTGCATGCAGAACTACTTCGGTGTATTCCGTACCGGCGAATACATGCAGAAGGGTATCGAGCAGCTGGCTGGCCTGCGTGACCGCATCGCCAACGTCAAGATCAACGACAAGTCCCAGGCCTTCAACACCGCGCGTATCGAAGCGCTGGAGCTGCAGAACCTGCTGGAAGTCGCCGAAGCTACCGCCATCGCGGCCGAAGCCCGTAAAGAGTCCCGCGGCGCGCACGCCCGTGAAGACTTCGAAGACCGTGACGACGAGAACTGGCTGTGCCACACCCTGTACTACCCGGGTGAGAAGCGCGTTGCCAAGCGCGGCGTCAACTTTGCGCCGAAGACAGTTCCTGCCTTCGAACCAAAAGTCCGGACTTACTAAGGGTGGCTGCTATGTTGAAAGTCGAAGTTTATCGCTACAACCCCGACACCGACTCGGCGCCCAAGATGGAGTCGTTCGACGTCGATACCGGCGGCAAGGACCTGATGGTTCTGGACGTGCTGGCACTGATCAAGGAAAAGGACGAGGGCTTCTCGTACCGTCGCTCCTGCCGTGAAGGCGTGTGCGGTTCCGATGGCATGAACATGAACGGCAAGAACGGCCTGGCCTGCATCACCCCGCTGTCGGGCGTGGTCAAGGGCAACAAGCTGGTGCTGCGCCCGCTGCCTGGCCTGCCGGTCATTCGTGACCTGGTGGTCGATATGAGCATCTTCTACAAGCAGTACGAGAAGGTGAAGCCGTTCCTGCAGAACGACACGCCGGCTCCGGCCATCGAACGTCTGCAGTCGCCGGAAGACCGCGACAAGCTGGACGGTCTGTACGAGTGCATCCTGTGCGCTTGCTGCTCGACCTCCTGCCCATCGTTCTGGTGGAACCCGGACAAGTTCCTGGGCCCCGCCGCACTGCTGCAGGCCTATCGCTTCCTGGCCGACAGCCGTGACACCAAGACTCAGGAGCGCCTGGCGTCCCTGGATGACCCGTTCAGCGTATTCCGCTGCCGCGGGATCATGAACTGCGTGAACGTTTGCCCGAAGGGTCTGAACCCGACCAAGGCTATCGGCCACGTACGTAACATGCTGCTGCAGAGCGGCACCTGATTCAAAACGTTGTACCTGCAGTAAGCCGAGGTGCGGGTGGTGAGCCCGCACTGAGGTAAAACCCGAGCAAGGGCCCACAAAGCCCGCGCTCATTACCTATGAAGATATGAGACCAGCAGGGGCTTCCGGGCTGGTACCCGGAAAATCAGCAGGATCCAGGTGGCGTGGTTCAGTCGCTGTGTTCGGACTTTTCCAGGTTTGCTGTGGCTCTCGCCGATCAGTCCCCTAACCGAGGGTGACCAAGCATGCAAGAAAGCGTGATGCAGCGCATGTGGGAAAGCGCCCACCTTTCAGGTGGTAACGCTGCATATGTGGAAGAGCTTTATGAGCTCTACCTGCACGACCCTAACGCTGTGCCAGAAGAGTGGCGCACCTACTTCCAGAAGTTGCCCGCCGACGGCAGCACCGCTACCGATGTATCGCACTCGACGATCCGCGACCATTTCGTATTGCTGGCAAAGAACCAGCGCCGCGCCCAACCGGTTTCCGCCGGGAGCGTGAGCACAGAGCACGAGAAGAAGCAGGTTGAAGTGCTGCGACTGATCCAGGCCTATCGTATGCGCGGCCATCAGGCTGCCAAGCTCGACCCGTTGGGGTTGTGGCAGCGTCCTGCGCCCGTAGACCTGTCGATCAATCATTACGGCTTGACCAATGCCGATCTTGATACGACCTTCCGTGCCGGCGACCTGTTCATCGGCAAAGAGGAAGCGAGCCTACGCGAAATCTTCGAGGCGCTCGAGAAGACATATTGTCGCACCATTGGTGCCGAATTCACCCACATCGTCGATTCCGAGCAGCGCAGCTGGTTCCAGCAGCGCCTGGAAAGCGTGCGTGGCCGTCCGGAGTTCTCCGCCGATGTGCAGGCGCACCTGCTCGAGCGCGTCACGGCCGGTGAGGGCCTGGAGAAGTACCTGGGCACCAAGTACCCGGGCACCAAGCGCTTCGGCCTGGAAGGCGGCGAGAGCCTGATCCCGATGCTGGACGAAATGATCCAGCGCTCCGGTTCCTACGGTACCAAGGAAGTCGTGATCGGCATGGCCCACCGTGGCCGCCTGAACGTGCTCGTCAACACCTTCGGCAAGAACCCGCGCGAGCTGTTCGACGAGTTCGAAGGCAAGAAGATGAACGAGCTGGGCTCCGGTGACGTGAAGTATCACCAGGGCTTCTCCTCCAACGTGATGACCCCCGGTGGCGAAGTTCACCTGGCCATGGCGTTCAACCCCTCCCACCTGGAAATCGTCTCGCCAGTGGTTGAAGGTTCGGTTCGCGCCCGCCAGGATCGCCGCAACGACAGCGTTGGCGA
Organism: Pseudomonas sp. B21-023; assembly: GCF_024749165.1. NCBI lineage: Bacteria > Pseudomonadati > Pseudomonadota > Gammaproteobacteria > Pseudomonadales > Pseudomonadaceae > Pseudomonas > Pseudomonas sp. B21-023. The sequence continues at coordinate 1,846,528 of NZ_CP087190.1, forward strand.
CAAGGTCCTGCCGATCTCGATCCACGGCGACGCGGCGTTCGCCGGCCAGGGCGTGGTCATGGAAACCTTCCAGATGTCGCAGACCCGCGGTTTCAAGACCGGCGGCACCGTGCACATCGTGATCAACAACCAGGTCGGCTTCACCATCAGCAACCCGCTGGACGCGCGCTCCACCGAGTACGCCACCGACGTTGCCAAGATGATCCAGGCACCGATCCTGCACGTGAACGGCGACGATCCGGAAGCGGTGATGTTCGTCACCCAGCTGGCCATCGATTACCGCATGCAGTTCAAGCGTGACGTGGTCATCGACCTGGTCTGCTACCGCCGCCGTGGCCACAACGAGGCCGACGAGCCGAACGGCACCCAGCCGCTGATGTACCAGCAGATCAGCAAGCAGCGCACCACACGTGAGCTGTACGCTGAGCAACTGATCAGTGCCGGCCGCATCGATGCCGAACGCGCCCAGGCCAAGATCGACGAGTACCGCAACGCCCTGGACAACGGCCTGCACGTCGTCAAGAGCCTGGTCAAGGAGCCGAACCGCGAGCTGTTCGTCGACTGGCGCCCCTACCTGGGCCATGCCTGGACCGCGCGTCACGACACCCGCTTCGACCTCAAGACCCTGCAGGAACTGTCGGCCAAGCTGCTGGAACTGCCAGAGGGCTTCGTCGTCCAGCGTCAGGTCGCGAAGATCTACGAAGACCGCCAGAAGATGCAAGCCGGCGGCTTGCCGATCAACTGGGGTTACGCCGAGACCATGGCCTACGCCACCCTGCAGTTCGAGGGTCACCCGATCCGCATGACTGGCCAGGACATCGGCCGTGGCACCTTCTCGCACCGTCACGCGGTGCTGCACAACCAGAAGGACGCCAGCACCTACGTCCCGCTGAAGAACCTGTTCCCGGGCCAGCCGCGCTTCGACCTGTACGACTCCTTCCTTTCGGAAGAAGCGGTACTGGCTTTCGAATACGGCTACTCGACCACCACGCCGAACGCGCTGGTGATCTGGGAAGCCCAGTTCGGCGACTTCGCCAACGGCGCGCAAGTGGTGATCGACCAGTTCATCACCAGCGGCGAGCACAAGTGGGGCCGTCTGTGCGGTCTGACCATGCTGCTGCCACACGGTTATGAAGGGCAGGGCCCGGAGCACTCCTCCGCGCGTCTGGAGCGTTACCTGCAGCTGTGCGCCGAGCACAACATCCAGGTGTGCGTGCCGACCACTCCAGCACAGATCTACCACCTGCTGCGTCGCCAGGTCATCCGCCCGCTGCGCAAGCCGTTGGTCGTGCTGACGCCGAAGTCGCTGCTGCGCCACAAGCTGGCCATCTCGACCCTGGAAGACCTGGCCGAAGGCTCGTTCCAGACCGTGATCCCGGAAATCGATACCCTCGATCCGGCCAAGGTCGAACGCCTGGTCCTGTGCGGCGGCAAGGTCTACTACGACCTGCTGGAAAAACGCCGTGCCGAAGGCCGTGAAGACATCGCCATCGTGCGTATCGAACAGCTGTATCCGTTCCCTGAGGACGACCTGGTCGAAATCCTGGCGCCTTACACCAACCTCAAGCATGCAGTGTGGTGTCAGGAAGAGCCGATGAACCAGGGCGCCTGGTACAGCAGCCAGCACCACATGCGCCGTATCCTGGGCCGCCACAACAAGGCACTGGTCCTGGAATACGCCGGCCGCGACGCGTCCGCCGCGCCAGCCTGTGGTTACGCATCGAAGCACGCCGAACAGCAGGAAAAACTGCTGCAAGACGCGTTCACTGTCTAACGCCTTCGCGCACCTGAAACCGAATTTAAGGAAACACAGATAATGGCTATCGAGATCAAAGCCCCAACCTTCCCGGAATCGGTTGCCGATGGCACCGTTGCCACCTGGCACAAGCAGCCGGGCGACGCCGTCAAGCGTGACGAGCTGATCGTCGACATCGAAACCGACAAAGTCGTGCTGGAAGTCCTGGCCACCGCCGACGGCGTGCTGGGCGCCATCGTCAAGGGCGAGGGCGATACCGTCCTGTCCGACGAAGTGCTGGGCTCGATCGTGGAAGGCGGCGCTGCCGCCGCTGCTCCAGCTGCCGCCCCGGCCGCTGCCGCTCCAGCCGCTGCTGTCGCCGCCGACGCTGGCGAAGACGACCCGGTTGCCGCACCTGCCGCGCGCAAGCTGGCTGAAGAGAACGGTATCGACCTGGCTACCGTTGCCGGCACCGGCAAGGGCGGTCGCATCACCAAGGAAGACGTCGTCGCCGCCGTCGCCAACAAAAAGTCGGCTCCGGCTCCAGCTGCCAAGCCGGCCGCTGCCGCCGCCGCTGCTCCGGTCGTCGTCGCCGCTGGCGACCGTACCGAGAAGCGTGTGCCGATGACCCGCCTGCGCGCCAAGATCGCCGAGCGTCTGGTCGAAGCCCAGTCGAACATGGCGATGCTGACCACCTTCAACGAAGTCGACATGACCGAAGTCATGGCCCTGCGTTCGAAGTACAAGGACCTGTTCGAGAAGACCCACAACGGCGTGCGCCTGGGCTTCATGTCGTTCTTCGTCAAGGCCGCCACCGAGGCGCTGAAGCGCTTCCCGGCGGTCAACGCCTCGATCGACGGCAACGACATCGTCTACCACGGTTATGCAGACGTTGGCGTCGCTGTTTCCAGCGACCGTGGCCTGGTGGTGCCGGTACTGCGCAACGCCGAGTCGATGAGCCTGGCGGAAATCGAGAACGGCATCGCTACCTTCGGCAAGAAGGCCCGTGACGGCAAGCTGGCCATCGAAGAAATGACTGGCGGTACCTTCACCATCACCAACGGTGGTACCTTCGGCTCGATGATGTCGACTCCGATCGTCAACCCGCCGCAGGCCGCGATCCTGGGCATGCACAACATCATCCAGCGCCCGATGGCCATCAATGGCCAAGTGGTGATCCGCCCAATGATGTACCTGGCGCTGTCCTACGACCACCGCCTGATCGACGGCAAGGAAGCGGTAACCTTCCTGGTGACCATCAAGAACCTGCTGGAAGATCCGTCTCGCCTGCTGCTGGACATCTAATCAACTAGCTGCGCGCCGCCGGCCCCGTTCTTCAAGAGACGGGGCTGTGCGGTACGCGGCTTGTAGCTTGTAGCTGATAAGGAATCTTTTATGACCCAGAAATTCGACGTAGTGGTGATTGGTGCAGGTCCTGGCGGCTATGTTGCCGCCATCAAGGCTGCCCAACTCGGTCTGAAGACTGCCTGTATCGAGAAGTACACCGACGCCGAGGGCAAGCTGGCCCTGGGCGGCACCTGCCTGAACGTAGGTTGCATTCCTTCCAAGGCGCTGCTGGACAGCTCCTGGAAGTACAAGGAAGCCAAAGAGAGCTTCAACGTCCACGGTATCTCCACGGGTGAAGTGAAGATGGACGTCGCCGCGATGGTTGGCCGCAAGGCCGGCATCGTCAAGAACCTGACCGGCGGTGTTGCCACCCTGTTCAAGGCCAACGGCGTCACTTCGATCCAGGGCCATGGCAAGCTGCTGGCTGGCAAGAAAGTCGAAGTCACCAAGGCTGACGGCACCACTGAAGTCATCGAAGCCGAGAACGTGATCCTGGCTTCCGGCTCGCGTCCGATCGACATTCCACCGGCTCCGGTCGACCAGAACGTCATCGTCGATTCCACCGGCGCCCTGGAATTCCAGGCTGTACCGAAGCGCCTGGGCGTCATCGGTGCCGGCGTGATCGGCCTGGAACTGGGCTCGGTCTGGGCTCGCCTGGGTGCCGAAGTCACCGTCCTGGAAGCCCTGGACACCTTCCTGATGGCTGCCGACACTGCCGTGTCGAAAGAAGCCCAGAAGACCCTGACCAAGCAAGGCCTGGACATCAAGCTGGGCGCTCGCGTCACCGGCTCGAAAGTCAACGGCAACGAAGTCGAAGTCACCTACACCAACGCCGAAGGCGAGCAGAAGATCACCTTCGACAAGCTGATCGTCGCGGTCGGCCGTCGTCCGGTGACCACTGACCTGCTGGCTGCCGACAGCGGTGTGACCATCGACGAGCGTGGCTACATCTTCGTCGATGACCACTGCGCTACCAGCGTTCCGGGCGTATTCGCCATCGGTGACGTGGTGCGTGGCATGATGCTGGCGCACAAGGCCTCGGAAGAGGGCATCATGGTCGTCGAGCGCATCAAGGGCCACAAAGCCCAGATGAACTACGACCTGATCCCGTCGGTCATCTACACCCACCCGGAAATCGCGTGGGTCGGCAAGACCGAACAAGCCTTGAAGGCCGAGGGTGTTGAGGTTAACGTAGGCACCTTCCCGTTCGCGGCCAGCGGCCGTGCGATGGCAGCCAACGATACCGGTGGTTTCGTCAAGGTCATCGCCGACGCCAAGACCGACCGCGTCCTGGGTGTTCACGTGATTGGCCCATCGGCTGCCGAACTGGTACAGCAGGGCGCGATCGCAATGGAATTCGGCACCAGTGCCGAGGATCTGGGCATGATGGTCTTCAGCCATCCGACCCTGTCCGAAGCGTTGCATGAAGCAGCGCTGGCGGTGAATGGCGGTGCCATTCACGTCGCCAACCGTAAGAAGCGTTAATTATAAGAAACCACGGCGGTCTGCCCGTCGTGGGTCTTGCGTGCAAGACTCACCGCGGAACGTCCGCCGGACCGGATCACATGGGAAAACCCGGGGTCAACGGTCACAGGTGGTGCGGCGCCAGTAATGGCGCAGCGCCGAAGCGCAGTACCTAACGAAGACGGTAAAAAGCATGAATCTTCACGAGTATCAGGGTAAGCAGCTGTTCGCTGAATACGGCCTGCCAGTTTCCAAGGGTTTCGCAGTCGACACCCCTGAAGCTGCAGCAGAAGCCTGCGACAAGATCGGCGGTTCCGAGTGGGTTGTAAAAGCCCAGGTTCACGCTGGTGGTCGCGGTAAAGCGGGCGGCGTCAAGCTGGTTCGCAGCAAGGAAGACGCCAAGGCGTTCGCTGCCCAGTGGCTTGGCAAGAACCTGGTTACCTACCAGACCGACGCCAATGGTCAGCCAGTTTCCAAGATCCTGGTCGAATCCTGCACTGACATCGCCAAAGAGCTGTACCTGGGCGCTGTAGTCGATCGTTCGAGCCGCCGCATCGTGTTCATGGCTTCCACCGAAGGTGGCGTGGACATCGAGAAAGTCGCTCACGACACTCCTGAGAAGATCCTCAAGGCCACCATCGATCCACTGGTCGGCGCTCAGCCGTTCCAGGGTCGCGAGCTGGCGTTCCAGCTGGGCCTGGAAGGCAAGCAAGTTCAGCAGTTCGCCAAGATCTTCGTAGGCCTGGCCAAGCTGTTCAAGGATCACGATCTGGCCCTGCTGGAAGTGAACCCGCTGGTGATCAAGGCCGATGGCGACCTGCACTGCCTCGATGCCAAGATCAACATCGACGCCAACGCCATGTACCGTCAGCCTAAGCTGAAGACCTTCCACGACCCGTCGCAGGACGATGCCCGTGAAGCCCACGCCGCCAAGTTCGAACTGAACTACGTTGCCCTCGAAGGCAACATCGGCTGCATGGTCAACGGTGCCGGCCTGGCCATGGGTACCATGGACATCGTCAACCTGCACGGCGGCAAGCCTGCCAACTTCCTCGACGTTGGCGGCGGTGCCACCAAAGAGCGCGTTACCGAAGCGTTCAAGATCATCCTGTCCGACAGCAATGTCGCGGCCGTACTGGTCAACATCTTCGGCGGCATCGTTCGCTGCGACATGATTGCCGAAGGCATCATCGGTGCAGTGAAAGAAGTCGGCGTCAAGGTTCCGGTCGTCGTTCGCCTCGAAGGCAACAACGCCGAACTGGGCGCTAAAGTACTGGCAGAAAGCGGTTTGAACATCATTGCGGCAACCAGCCTGACCGACGCTGCTCAACAAGTTGTCAAAGCTGCGGAGGGCAAGTAATGAGCGTCCTGATCAATAAAGACACCAAAGTCATCTGCCAGGGCTTCACCGGCTCGCAGGGTACTTTCCACTCCGAACAAGCCATCGCCTACGGCACCAAGATGGTCGGCGGCGTCACCCCGGGCAAGGGTGGCACCACCCACCTGGGCCTGCCGGTGTTCAACACCGTGAAAGAAGCCGTAGAAGCTACCGGCGCTGACGCGTCGGTGATCTACGTACCGGCTCCTTTCTGCAAGGACTCGATCCTGGAAGCCGCCTTCGGTGGCATCAAGCTGATCGTCTGCATCACCGAGGGTATCCCTACCCTCGACATGCTGGACGCCAAGGTCAAGTGCGACGAGCTGGGTGTGACCCTGATCGGCCCGAACTGCCCAGGCGTGATCACTCCGGGCGAGTGCAAGATCGGCATCATGCCGGGTCACATCCACCTGCCAGGCAAGGTCGGTATCGTTTCGCGTTCCGGCACCCTGACCTACGAAGCTGTCAAGCAGACCACCGACGCCGGTTTCGGCCAGTCGACCTGCGTCGGCATCGGCGGTGACCCGATCCCGGGCTCCAACTTCATCGACATCCTGAAGCTGTTCCAGGAAGATCCGAAGACAGAAGCGATCGTCATGATCGGTGAGATCGGCGGTTCCGCTGAAGAAGAAGCCGCGGCCTACATCAAGGCCAACGTGACCAAGCCTGTCGTTTCCTACATCGCCGGTGTTACCGCACCTGCGGGCAAGCGCATGGGCCACGCTGGCGCCATCATCTCCGGTGGCAAGGGTACCGCGGACGAGAAGTTCGCCGCCCTGCAGGACGCCGGTGTGAAAACCGTGCGTTCCCTGGCTGACATCGGCAAGGCCCTGGCCGAGCTGACTGGCTGGGAAGTCAAGAAGTAAGTAACACGTAGTACCCCCCACGCGCACAAAGGCCACCTTCGGGTGGCCTTTGTCGTTTTGCGTCTCTTGGGTGGCGAGCGCGGCTGAAGCAGGAGGTCGGTAGGCATTAGGAAAATCCGTTGGGCACAATCAGGATTTTCAACCAGACATTCGTTTGAATACGCAATAAATGGTCGCCTAACACGTTCAACAAGACGACAAACACATACGCACATCGGACAAGCAGCACTGTGCCAGTGCGTTTGCCGGGCAAAACAGGTAGGCTACGCGTTCACTCTGTGCCCGTACCCCAAAAGGGAACGACACGCTAAACGGGTCTGGCTCACCAAGCCGGGCAGCATTTCCCTTCATCCTATGGGAAATCCCCTCCGACTCCCGATTTCAGCAGTGTGGTATTTCCTTAAATGAAAGTGTTAAAAGGCCAGGATATCCTGGCGCTTGGCTTTATGACGTTTGCGCTTTTCGTAGGCGCTGGCAACATCATCTTCCCGCCTATCGTCGGCCTGCAGTCTGGCCCGAACGTATGGATGGCCGCACTCGGCTTCCTGGTCACCGCCGTGGGCCTGCCGGTCATCACCGTGATCGCCCTGGCCAAGGTCGGTGGCGGCATGGACGCCCTGAGCAGCCCGATCGGCAAGTTCTTCGGCGGCCTGCTGGCGGCGGTGTGCTACCTCTCGGTCGGCCCGCTGTTCGCAACCCCACGTACCGCGACCGTGTCGTTCGAAGTAGGCGTGGCGCCGCTGACCGGTGAAAGCCCGCTGGCACTGCTCATCTACAGCGTGGTGTACTTCGCCGTGGTCCTGGCCGTGTCCATGTACCCGGGCAAGTTGCTCGACACCGTGGGGCGTTTCCTCGCGCCCTTGAAGATCATCGCCCTGGCTGTGCTGGGCATCGCGGCGTTCGCTTTGCCGGCCGGCACGATCGGCGAGGCCCAGCCTGCCTACGCCGCCGCCGCGTTCTCCAAAGGTTTCTCCGATGGTTACCTGACCATGGACACGCTGGGGGCACTGGTCTTCGGTATCGTCATCGTCAATGCCATCCGTTCGCGTGGCGTCGAGTCGCCGAAGCTGATCACTCGCTATGCCATCATTGCGGGCCTGATTGCCGGCCTGGGTCTGGTCCTGGTGTATGTCAGCCTGTTCCGCCTCGGTGCGGGCAGCCATGACATCGCAGCCGATGCCACCAACGGTGCGATGGTATTGCATGCCTATGTGCAGCACACCTTCGGTTCGCTGGGCAGTGGTTTCCTGGCCGTACTGATCGCACTGGCCTGCCTGGTCACCGCCGTTGGTCTGACCTGCGCCTGTGCCGAATACTTCAGCCAGATCCTGCCGCTGTCGTACCGTGCCCTGGTGGTGATCCTGGCTGGTTTCTCGCTGGTGATCTCCAACCTGGGCCTGACCAAGCTGATCATGTTCTCGATCCCGGTGCTGACGGCGATCTACCCGCCGTGCATCGTGGTCGTGGGCCTGAGCTTCGTGAAGGACCTGTGGAACTCCCCAACCCGCATCCTGGCCCCGGTCATGCTGGTGTCGCTGGTGTTCGGCGTTGTCGACGCCATCAAGGGCAGCAGCTTCGCCCACGTACTGCCTGACGCCCTGGCTCACCTGCCGTTCAGCAACGAAGGCATGGCCTGGCTGGTGCCATCGGTGGTCACCCTGGCTGTCGCCGTGGTCTGCGACCGCATGCTGGGCAAGCCGCGCGAGGCGCTGGCCTAACGTAACGGATTGAACCCGATGTTGGTGCCGGCCACAAGCCGAAGGGCGCCAGCCAAGGGTGGCAAACCGAACCCCGCATCTGAACAGGTGCGGGGTTTTTTATTACCGTCTTTCTGTCCTGGCCTCATCGCCGGCAAGCCGGCTCCCACAGAGGGGGCAGTGATCCCTTGTGGGAGCCGGCTTGCCGGCGATGAGGTCAGTGCAGGCAAAAACTGAACGCCAGACACGTGTCTTTTAACGAATCCGGGCGTCGAAAACCGGTCTGTTTCTCTTTAAAGGGATTCCTGCATGACCTTCATCCAAAGCAACCTGGGCAACCTCCTGGCCGTCTGCTGGTTCGCCATCTGCTGGGGCGGCTACACCCGCTATGCCACCTGGAAGGGGCGCGATACTGCGTGCCTGGCCAGCGTGTTGCACCTTTACCGCGAGGATTGGATGCGCCGCATGCTGCTGCGCGACAACCGCATCGCTGATGCCAGCGTGATAGGCAACCTGGAGCGCAACGCATCGTTCTTCGCCTCCAGCACCCTGATCATTCTTGCCGGCATCCTCACCGTGCTCGGTGCGTCCGACCGCGCATTGTCGCTGTTGGCCGACCTGCCGCTGGTGCAGCAGGCGTCCCAAGGCATGTCGGAAATCAAGCTGCTGTGCCTGGCGACGGTGTTCGTCTATGCGTTCTTCACTTTCAGCTGGTGCATGCGTCAATACAACTTCGCCGCAGTGTTGGTGGGCTCGGCGCCGATGATAGGCGAACGTCAGGTCAACGAACTCGAGCGCAAGGCTTTCGCCTCCCGGGCGGCGCGGGTACTGTCGCTGGCCGCCAACCAGTTCAACCTGGGGTTGCGCTCGTATTACTTCGGCATGGCCATGTTGAGCTGGTTCATCAGCCCCTGGCTGTTCATGGCCATGAGCGTGGGCGTGGTGTTCATCCTGTATCGCCGTGAGTTCCACTCCCATGTACTGGAAGTGATGGTGTTCACGCCCACCGAAAGTGCACCGGTAGAGGCGAGTAGGGACACTTCCGAGAGTGCAGGCTGAAGCCTTTCAGCTTTAAATGACAGGCATAAAAAAACCCGACAGTGTCGGGTTTTTTTATGTCGCGAGATTACTGCTTGGCAGGCTCGGCAGGTGCAGTGGCCGGCGCTGGAGTGGAAGGCGCGGCTTCCTCGGCGGCCTTCTGCTGCGCTTCGGCCTGATCTTTGGCGGCTTCGGCGTTTTCCTTGGCGGCGTCGTTCATCTTATCCTGAGCTTCGCCCATCTTCTCTTGGGCTTGCTCGGCATGTTGCTGTGCGTCCTGGGCTTTGTCTTCGCTCGCTTTATCGCAAGCAGCCAGGCCCATGGCAGCGGCCAGCATCAGAGCAAAAGCAAAAGGTTTACGCATGGGGTGTTTCTCCTGGGTGGAATAACTTTGTATGTTCCTTCGAGTACGCCCCTGGCGAATAAGTTCAACGCAGGTTACAGATATATAACTGCCCAGCCTATATAGACTTTTTACCCATTTTATGCGGCGGCGGACAATGAACGAGACTCCATTGATGGCGATGGCCGAGCGCTTTCTGTCGGCATTGAAACATTGCCAGGTATTACTGATGCGGGTGCAGCATGCCGACGCCGATGGCATGACCCTGGTGCTGCCCTGGTCGCCGGCCATTGTCGGCAATCCGCAGAATGGCGCGGTGCATGGGGGTGTGCTGACCACGCTGATGGACACCACCTGCGGCATGGCCACGCTCTGCGCGCTGCCCAGCTTCGAAGTGTGCCCGACTCTGGACCTGCGCATCGACTACATGCACCCGGCCGAGGCGGGCAAGGACATTTATGGCCATGCCCAGTGCTACCGGGTGACCCGCGATGTCATCTTCACCCGGGGGACGGCCTACCAGGATGACCCTTCGCAACCGATCTGCCAGGTGGTCGGCACCTTCATGCGCCTGGGGCAGGACGTCAAGGGCGGCATCCGCTTCGGTAACAGCCTCAAGGAGCGCCGCACGTGATCCCCACCGATATCCGCCAACAGCTGAACCAGGCCCACGCCCGGGGTGATTACCAGCCCTTGCTGGCGTTGATCCCCTATGCCGGATTGATCGGTATCGAATGCGAGCGCCAGGGCGAAGACCTGCTGTTCCGTCTGCCGGCCAATCCGGACAATATCGGCAACCCGTTGCTGCCGGCGATTCATGGCGGCGTGATCGCCGGGTTCATGGAGCTGTCCGCGGCGCTCTACCTGCTGATCTACAGCGAAAGCGCGAGCATTCCGAAGATCATCGATTTCTCCATCGATTATCTGCGTGCCGGCCTTTACCGCGATACCTACGCCCAGTGCCAGCTGTGGCGCCAGGGGCGGCGGGTGACCAACGTCGCCATTACCGCCTGGCAGGGCGATCGCGACACCCCGATCGCCACGGCGCGCGCGCATTTCAAGATTGAACCCGAAAAGCCCTTGAAATAGTCAGGGCTGCCCCCATCTGCTGGACATCCGCCATCAAAAACGGCCCGCTGGCCGCCAGGCGTCACCAACCAACAGATTGGAGTTTTGAAGACCATGAGTGTGGAGACTCAAAAAGAAACCCTGGGCTTTCAGACCGAGGTAAAGCAACTGCTGCACCTCATGATCCATTCCCTGTATTCGAACAAGGAGATCTTCCTGCGCGAGCTGATCTCCAACGCCTCCGACGCCGCCGACAAGCTGCGCTTCGAGGCCCTGGCCAAGCCTGAGCTGCTCGAAGGCGACGCCGACCTGAAGATCCGCGTCAGCTTCGACAAGGCCGCCAACACCGTGACCCTCGAGGACAACGGCATCGGCATGAGCCGCGAAGAGGTGATCGCGCACCTGGGTACCATCGCCAAGTCCGGCACTGCCGACTTCATGAAGAACCTCACTGGCGACCAGAAAAAGGACTCGCACCTGATCGGTCAGTTCGGCGTGGGCTTCTACTCCGCGTTCATCGTCGCCGACAAGGTCGACGTGTTCAGCCGTCGCGCCGGGCTGCCGGCCGCCGAGGGCGTGCACTGGTCGTCGAAAGGCGAGGGCGAGTTCGAAGTCGCCACCGTCGACAAGCCGCAGCGCGGTACCCGCATCGTCCTGCACCTGAAGAAGGGCGAGGATGAATTCGCCGATGGCTGGCGCCTGCGCAACGTGGTCAAGAAGTACTCCGACCACATCGCCCTGCCGATCGAGCTGCCCAAGGAGCAGGCCGAGGCCGCCGAAGGCGAGGAAAAACCGGCGCAGGAATGGGAAACCGTCAACCGCGCCAGCGCCCTGTGGACCCGTTCGCGCACCGAGGTGAAGGACGAGGAGTACCAGGAGTTCTACAAGCACATCGGCCATGACTTCGAGAACCCGCTGGCCTGGAGCCACAACAAGGTCGAAGGCAAGCTGGAGTACAACTCGCTGCTGTACGTGCCGGCCCGCGCGCCGTTCGACCTGTACCAGCGCGAAGCGCCACGCGGCCTGAAGCTGTACGTGCAGCGCGTGTTCATCATGGATCAGGCAGAGTCGTTCCTGCCGCTGTACCTGCGCTTCATCAAGGGCGTCGTCGACTCCAACGACCTGTCGCTGAACGTTTCCCGCGAGATCCTGCAGAAAGACCCGATCATCGACTCGATGAAGACCGCGCTGACCAAGCGCGTGCTGGACATGCTGGAGAAACTGGCGAAGAACGAGCCCGAGCAGTACAAGGGCTTCTGGAAGAACTTCGGCCAGGTGTTGAAGGAAGGCCCGGCCGAAGACTTCGCCAACAAGGAGAAGATCGCCAGCCTGCTGCGCTTCGCCTCCACCCATGACGACAGCGGCGAGCAGAGCGTCGCCCTGGCCGACTACCTGGCCCGCGCCAAGGAAGGCCAGGACAAGATCTACTTCCTGACCGGCGAATCCTACGCCCAGGTCAAGAACAGCCCGCACCTGGAAGTCTTCCGCAAGAAAGGCATCGAAGTGCTGCTGCTGACCGACCGCATCGACGAGTGGCTGATGAGCTACCTCAACGAGTTCGACGGCAAGGCCTTCGTCGACGTCGCCCGCGGCGACCTGGACCTGGGCAAGCTGGACTCCGAAGAGGACAAGAAGGCCCAGGAAGAAGTCGCCAAGGACAAGGAAGGCCTGGTCGAGCGTCTCAAGGGCGCGCTGGGTGACAGCGTTGCCGAGGTGCGTGTCTCGCACCGCCTGACCGACTCGCCGGCGATCCTCGCCATCGGCGAACAGGACCTGGGCCTGCAGATGCGCCAGATCCTCGAGGCCAGCGGGCAGAAGGTGCCGGAGTCCAAGCCGATCTTCGAGTTCAACCCGAGCCACCCACTGATCGAGAAGCTCGATGGCGAGCAGAGCGAAGACCGCTTCGCCGAGCTTTCGCACATCCTGTTCGACCAGGCGGCCCTGGCGGCCGGTGACAGCTTGAAGGATCCGGCGGCCTACGTGCGTCGCCTGAACAAGCTGCTGGTCGAGCTGTCGGCTTGACCTGAGGCAAGAAAAGCCCGCTTCGGCGGGCTTTTTCATGTCTGCTGCTCCCACGAATACATCTATCCTGTCCTGACCCGTGAACGCCCAAGGAGAGCTGAATGAGCAAGGTCATCGTCGAGTCGTTGGTCTATCACCTGTCAGGCAAGGCTTACGAAAGCCGCCTGGTCTACGCCCCGGGCGCGCTGCCGCAGCCGGGCCTGGTGATGGCGCCGAACTGGATGGGTATCGGCGAGGGCGCCGAACGTATCGCCAAGGAAGTGGCCGAACAAGGTTATGTGGTGCTAATTGCCGACTTGTATGGCCAGTCGGTGCGGCCGTCCAATGCTGACGAAGCCGGTACGGCGATGATGCCGCTGAAGAACGACCGCGCCGAACTGCGCAAGCGCATGCAGGAAGCGCTGGCGCAGTTGGTGGGGCAATCGAAGGCCTTGTTGGAGCCTGGCAAGGTGGCCACCTTCGGCTTCTGCTTCGGCGGCTGCTGTGCCCTGGAGCTTGCCCGCACCGGCGCCGATCTGAGGGCGGCGGTGTCGTTCCACGGCACGCTGGATACTCCGAACCCCGAGGATGCCAAGCGCATCAAGGGTTCGGTGCTGGTGCTGCATGGTGCCTCCGATCCATTGGTGCCAAGGGAACAGTTGCCAGCCTTCGAAGAAGAGATGAATGCTGCCAAGGTTGACTGGCAGTTGCTCAGCTATGGCGGGGCAGTGCACTCGTTCACCGATCCGAACGCCAATGTTCCGGGCAAGATGCAGTATGACCGGCGCACCTCGGAGCGGGCATTCCGCTCGATGCATAACTTGCTCAAGGAAGTGTTCGCAGGCTGAGCGCTCAAGGACCTGCTGCGCAGGTCCATCGCCGGCAAGCCGGCTCCCACAGAAGCAATGCAAATCCCTGTGGGAGCCGGCTTGCCGGCGATGGGTCGCGAAGCGGCCCCCGTTAACGCGGCAATTCGATCCGTTCGCTTTCTCCCGGCACCACTGGCCAATCCCCGGCCGCCCAGCGCGCCCGGGCTTGTTCTATCAATCCCGGGTCACTGGCCACGAAGTTCCAGTTCATCCGCCGCGGCCCATCCAGCGGCGCGCCGCCGATCAGCACCAGCTGGCTCGTTTCTTCGGCATGCAACACCACCTCTTCGCCCTCGGGCAGCACGATCAGGCTGCATGGCTCGACCTCCTCGTCATCCAGCATCAACTCGCCTTCGAGCAGATACAGCGCGCGCTGTGCGTGTTCCGTCGGCACGATCAGGGTGGTGGCCGCCTGCATGTGCACATGAGCGTAGAGCGTGGGGGAGAGCACCGGTACCGGTGAGGCCAGGCAGAAACCTGTGCCGGCGATCATGCGGATCCGTACGCCGAGGCTGTCACTGGCCGGCAGGCTGTCGGCCGGATGATGGCTGTAGCTTGCCGGGCCCTGCTCATCGGACTTCGGCGAGGCCAGCCAGACCTGCAGCCCATGCAGTCGCGAGCCGCGCTCGAACACCTCGGCCGGCGTGCGCTCGACATGCGCCACGCCCGCTCCGGCGGTCATCCAGCTGACGTCTCCCGGGCGCACGCGCTGGTCCGAGCCGAGGCTGTCCTTGTGCTGGATTTCACCCTCGAACAGGTAGGTGAGGGTGGAAAGGCCAATATGCGGGTGCTGGCGAATGTCCATGCCATGACCCGGTGCATAGTCGGTTTCCAGCATATGGTCGAAGAACACGAAAGGCCCTACGCTGCGGCACTGCGCCGAGGGCAGCGGACGCAGGATCGGCTGGCCCTCGACCGATTCGGCGCGTGGGCGGATGACCAGGGGGCTGCTCATGGCGACACTCCTTGAGGGATGCCTGCAAGCATAGCGTTTTGCCGTCCGTGGCTGAACCGTCGCGCGCGCTGCCCGGTCTACTCTTGCGGTACCGGCAAAGGAGCCTGAGATGATTGCCCGCACATTGGCCTGCCTGCTGTTGAGCGCAAGCCTGTTCGACACTGCGCAAGCCCGCGACTACCGCTACAGCGACGCCCATCTGCACTACGTGGATTTCTTCCAGGAAACCGAGGGCATGCCGGCTTTGCTCAAGGCCATGGACGAGGCCGGGGTGGAACAGTCGATGATCTCCGGCATTCCGGTGGCGAAGAAATGGCACGAGGACGAGCCCAAGCGTCCGCGCTACTACGCAGGCGACGATGCCGATGCCTACTGGTACAGCGCCACCGACCTGTACGTCGCCGCCGCGCTGGAGAAACTGCCTGCCGAGCAGCGCAGGCGCTTTCATCCGTTCCTTACCGGCTTCAACCCGGTGGACAAGAATGCGGTCAACCATATCGAGCGCATGCTCGAGCTTTATCCGGGGCTGTGGCAGGGCATCGGCGAGGTGTTCACCCGTCATGACGATCTCACCGCCCTGACCAGCGGCGATACGCCGCGGGCCAACAACGAGGCCATGACCCGTATCTACCACCTCGCGGCCGAGCGCGACCTGCCGGTGCTGCTGCATTCGAACATCACCTCCAAGCGCGAGCGCAACCCGCTGTACCTGGCGGAAATCGAAGAACCGTTGCGCAACCATCCGCATACCCGCTTCATCTGGGCTCATGCTGGCAGCAGCATGGAGATCCACCGACACCAGGAACGCATGGACTTTCTCCTGCCGGTGCTCACACGATTGCTAGAGGATTATCCCAACCTATACGTGGACCTGTCCTGGAGCGTGCTCGAGCCCTACCTGCTGGATGAGAAGGGCGTGCCACGCAAGGTCTGGGTCGAGTTGGTCCAACGCTTTCCCCAGCGCTTCATGCTTGGTTCCGATGTGGTGGGGCGCTTCGGCAGCATCGGCGAACAGATGCACGCTTTCGATCCATTCCTCGATGCGTTGCCAGAAGCGGTGGCAGAGCGGGTGAGCCGCAGGAATTTTGTCGATTTGCTGCCAAAAAGCGCGAAATAACGAGTTTCATGCGCAGATAGCGATTTGATATCGCCTTTTCGTCTTACGCAATTTCCAGGCGGCCCGATACCTTTTTTAAGCAACGGAATATCACGCTTGGGAGGGATCCTGGAAATGAGCCTGAGACGCTTGAATATCGCGCCGCGCGCCGGCCTTGGCTTTGGCATCATGGCGCTGCTGGTAGTGGCGCTGGGCGGCTTCGCGCTGCAACAGATGACCAACATGCGCCAGCAGTCCGAGCAGGTGGACAACAACTGGTTGCCGAGCGTGATCTCGGTGGGCCGCATGACTCAGGACATGCTACGCATCCGCGCCTTGACCTTGCGCCTGCTGGTCAACACTGACCCGGTCGCCCAGCAGCAGAACCGTGCCCGCATCGACGAGGTCAAAGGCGGCCTGAGCAAGGCTCAGAGTCACTACGATGCCTTGATCGTGCTTCCTGAGGAGCGCACGTTGTTCGACCGCTACCAGGGCCTTGAGCGTCAATACATGACCTTGCAGGGGCAGGTGGTGCAACTGGCCACCGATGGGCATGTCCAGGCAGCGGCGGCGCTGGTCAACGGCGAGATGAACCAGTTGGCCGACCAGATGACGACGACCCTCAACGAGCTGATCGAGCTGAACAACCATCAGGCCAACTCAGCCACCGACCTGGCCGAGGCCGTGTACAACGGTGCGAAGGTATGGGTCGGCGTGTTGCTGGTGATCGCCCTGAGCCTCACCGTGGTGCTCGCCCTGGCCTTGACCCGTAGCATCGTGCGACCGCTCGGCCAGTCGCTGAAGGTCGCCGAGACGGTCGCCACGGGCGACCTGACCCCGCAGATCACCGTACAGGGCGACGATGAGCCAGCGCGCCTGCTGGCGGCCCTCAAGAGCATGCAGCAGAGCCTGCGCGAGACCATCGGGCGGATTTCCGACTCGGCCAGCCAGCTGGCCTCGGCCTCCGAAGAGCTGAGTGCGGTCACCGAAGACGCCACCCGTGGCCTGCAGCAACAGAGCATGGAAATCGAGCAGGCCGCCACGGCGGTCAATCAGATGACGGCGGCGGTGGAGGAGGTGGCGAGCAACGCGGTGGCTACCTCCGAGGCTTCGCGTGAGTCAGACCAGATCGCCCGCCGTGGGCGCGAGCAGGTGCAGGCCACGGTCACCGCCATCGAGGCATTGGCCAGTGGCGTGGCGGGCAACGCCGAGGAGGTCGGGCAACTGGCCCAGCAGGTGCACGACATCAGCAAGGTGCTGGATGTGATCGGTTCGATCGCCGAGCAAACCAACCTGCTGGCGCTCAACGCGGCCATCGAGGCGGCGCGGGCCGGCGAAGCCGGACGCGGGTTCGCCGTGGTCGCCGACGAGGTGCGGGCGCTGGCTCACCGTACGCAGAGTTCGACCCAGGAGATCGAACAGATGATCGTGGCCATCCGCAGCGGCGCCGAACGGGCCGTGCAGGGCATGCAGCACAGCGACGCCCAGGCCCGTTCGACCCTGGACGGCGCCCATGCTGCCGGTCAGGCGTTGGAGGCGATCGCCGCAGCCATCGGCCAGATCAACGAACGCAACCTGGTGATCGCCAGTGCGTCGGAGCAGCAGGCCCAGGTGGCGCGCGAGGTGGACCGCAACCTCACCACCATCCGCGACTTGGCGCACCAGTCCTCGGCCGGGGCCGAGGAGACGTCGGCCGCGAGCCAGGCGCTGTCGCGGCTGGCGGTGGACCTCAATACCCTGGTGCAGCGGTTTTCGGTGTAAGGACCATCACGGGGGCACAAACAAAAACGCCCGGACCAAGGTCCGGGCGTTCTCGTTCAGCGGATCAGCCGATCACTTGCCAGTCCAGCGCTTGAGCACCAGGGTGGCGTTGGTGCCACCGAAGCCGAAGCTGTTGCTCATGACCGTGTCGATCTTGGCGTTCTCTTCGGTCTTGCGCAGTACCGGCAGGTCGGTGACCTCCGGGTCCAACTCGTCGATGTTGGCCGAGCCGGCGATGAAGTTGTTCTCCATCATCAGCAGGCAGTAGATCGCCTCGTGCACGCCCGCGGCGCCCAGCGAGTGACCCGACAGGCTCTTGGTCGAGCTGATTTTCGGTGCCTTGTCGCCGAACACTTCACGCACGCCTTTCATCTCGGCGACGTCGCCGACCGGGGTGGAGGTGCCGTGGGTGTTCAGGTAGTCGATCGGGGTGTCGACGGTGGACAGCGCCTGCTGCATGCAGCGGATCGCGCCTTCGCCGCTTGGGGCGACCATGTCGTAGCCGTCCGAAGTTGCGCCGTAGCCGACGATTTCGGCGTAGATCTTGGCGCCACGGGCCAGGGCGTGCTCGAGTTCTTCGACCACGACCATGCCGCCGCCGCCGGCGATGACGAAACCGTCACGGTCAGCGTCGTAGGCGCGCGAGGCCAGCTCGGGGGTTTCGTTACGCTTGGTCGACAGGGCGCCCATGGCGTCGAACAGGAACGACTGGCTCCAGTGCTCTTCTTCACCGCCGCCGGCGAAGACGATGTCCTGCTTGCCCCACTGGATCTGCTCCATGGCGGTGCCGATGCAGTGTGCGGAGGTGGCGCAGGCCGATGAGATCGAGTAGTTGATGCCCTTGATCTTGAACGGGGTGGCCAGGCACGCCGACACGGTGCTGCCCATGGTGCGGGTGACACGGTAGGGGCCGACGCGCTTGACGCCTTTTTCGCGCAGGGTGTCCAGGGCTTCCATCTGGTTCAGGGTGGAGGCGCCGCCGGAACCGGCAACCAGGCCGGTGCGAGGGCTGGAAACCTGCTCTTCGGTCAGGCCGGCGTCCTTGATCGCGTCCTGCATGGCGAGGTACGCATAGGCGGCGGCGTGGCCGACGAAGCGATAGACCTTGCGGTCGATCAGCTCTTCGAGGTTCAGGTCGATGGAACCGGAAACCTGGCTACGCAGCCCCATTTCCTTGTATTCCGGGTTGTAACGGATACCCGGACGGCTGTTGCGCAGGTTTTCGGTGACGGTCTCTTTGTCATTGCCCAGGCACGATACGATGCCCAGACCAGTGATAACGACGCGGCGCATGCGAATAACCCTTAGAAATTGTCAGTGGAGGTGAACACGCCGACCCGCAGGCCTTCGGCGGTGTAGATCTCGCGCCCGTCGACGCTGACCGAGCCATCGGCGATGGCCATGTTCAGCTTGCCCTTGAGGACGCGCTTGATGTGAATGTTGTAGGTGACTTTCTTGGCGGTGGGTAGTACCTGGCCGAAGAATTTCACTTCGCCCGAACCCAGCGCACGGCCACGGCCCGGCAGGCCCTGCCAACCGAGGAAGAAGCCGACCAGTTGCCACATGGCATCGAGGCCCAGGCAGCCTGGCATCACCGGGTCGCCTTCGAAGTGGCAGGCGAAGAACCACAGGTCCGGATTGATATCCAGCTCGGCGACCAATTCACCTTTGCCGAACTTGCCGCCTTCCTCGCTGATATGAGTGATGCGATCGACCATCAGCATGTTCGGGGCGGGCAGTTGCGCATTACCGGGGCCGAACAGCTCACCGCGACTGCAGCGCAGCAGGTCTTCCCGAGTAAAGGCGTGTTGTTTGGTCATGCGAGCTCCTCAATAACCCCCTGCGGCAGGGGACGAATCTTCCCGGCCGGCCCGAAGCGCGTTGCATTCGAGGCGGCAGCCTACAGGTAGACTATTGCGTTGTGGTGAAAGTCACAGCGCACCTGGCAAAAGAAGTACAGGTGTGCACTGAAATGTTATTTTCCGGCCCTGGGGCGGTCCTGTCCAGTCTTTAAGACTGCCGCACTTTAGCATTTATCGCCAGTCGCAACTGCCTGACCGGGCAACCAGCGGCGCAGGATGCGCTGCAGATCGGTACGTTTGAACGGCTTGCTCAGGTAATCGTTCATTCCGGCGGCCAGGCAGCGTTCGCGGTCGCCCTGCAGCGCGCTGGCGGTCAGGGCGATGATTGGCAGTCCTTCGCCGTGGGGCAGCAGGCGGATGCGACGGGTAGCCTCGTATCCGTCCACCTGAGGCAGGCGGCAATCCATCAGCACCGCGGCGAAGCGTTGCTGGTCGACCAGATCGATCGCCTGGGCGCCGTCCATGGCCAGGCTGACCTCGAAGCCCAGGCTGCGCAGCATGGCCTCGATGACGCTCTGGTTGACCGGATTGTCCTCCACCAGCAGGATCCGCCCGCCGCCCTCAGCCGTCGCCTGGTCTTGTGTGGCGACACCGGGCAGGACGCTGGGTGTGCTGGCCAGTGCCAGTGGCATTTCCAGGGTGAAGGTCGAGCCCAGGCCTTCGCGGCTCTCGCCGCGCAGCTGGCCACCCATGCGTTCCGCCAGGGTGCGGGCGATCGACAGGCCCAGGCCGGTACCGCCGTAGCGGCGGGAGATGGTGTTGTCGGCTTGCTGGAAGGCCACGAACATCATCTCCAGGCGGTTGCTGTCGATGCCGATGCCGGTGTCGCGCACGGTGCAGGTCAGCCAGATCAGCTGGCGGTCGAGCACTTGCCAGCGCGCCTCGATCGCCACTTCGCCACGCTCGGTGAATTTCAGCGCGTTGCCCACCAGGTTGAGCAGGATCTGGCGGATCCGCGTCGGGTCGCCCACCACCTGCAGTTGGTGCATGCCGGGGGCAGTTGCAGGCGCAGGTCGAGGTTGCGCTGCTGGGCGGTGTGCTGGAACGACTGCACGCTGCTGGTGATGAGCTCACCGAGGTTGAAATCGATGAGCTCCAGTTCGAGGGTGGTGCGCTCGATCCGCGAGAAATCGAGGATGTCGTTGATCACCTTGAGCAGGTGCCCGGTGGATTCGCTGGCCACCGCGGTGTATTCGGCCTGCTCGCCGGTCAGTTCGGTGGTCTCGAGCAACTGCAGCATGCCCAGCACACCGTTCATGGGTGTGCGCAGCTCGTGGCTCATCATCGCCAGGAAGTCCGACTTGGCGCGGTTGGCCTGCTCGGCCTCTTCGCGAGCCTGGATCAGTTGGCCCATGGCCTGTTGTTGTTCATGAGCGGCCTGGTCCAGGGCGCTGGCCAGGTTGTTGATGTGCCGGGCCAGGTGGCCCAGTTCGCTGTCGTCGACTACCGGCAGGGGCGCGTTGAAGTCGCCTTGCTGGATGGCGCGGACCGCATGGCCCATTTCGCTGATCGGCCTGGACAGGCTGGTGGCCAGGCGCCGGGCGAGCAGGAAAGTGAACAGCAGGGCGAACAGTGCGAGGATTGCGGCCTTGATCACGATCTCCTGTTGGCGCTGGCTGAAGGCATCGTCGGACATGCCGACGATCACCCGCCCCAGGTAGTCGTCGCCGATGTTTGGCGGCGGGCTCTTGCCTTGCAGGAAGTCGTTGTCCAGGCGGATCTGCTGCAGGCGGATCGGCGCCTGGAACACCTCGACCCGCTGGGCGCGGCTGAGGCTTTCATCGGGCTGCTCGACGTACACCAGGATATGGTTGCGGCTGTCCTGCACCTCGAGGAAACGCACGTGGGGAATGCTCAAGGTGGCGCGCATCAGGCTTTCGAGCACTTCGTTGTTGCCCGAGATCACCCCGTACTCGGACGCCGGCGCCAGCTGGTTGGCGATCAGCTGCCCGGTGTGGTTGAGCTCCTGGCGCAAGTCCTGGATGCGTACGAAGGTGAAGAAACTGATCAGCAGCAGGGTCAGCAACAGCGCGGGGCCCAGGCTGATGATCTGAGTGCGGGTGTGGATGTCCCAGCTCAGGCGCTTGCTCATGGGGTGGGGGTTCCTTCGGCAAGGGCCAGGGCGGCGGCTTCCGGGTCGATCGCTTCCAGGCCCAGGGCCCGGGCCACCTGCTGGTTGCCGCTGACACCAAAGTGCGTGGGGTAGAGGCTACGCGGCCAGCGGGCCGGTGGCTGGTCGAGCAACTGCTCGAGCACCGCCAGCCAATCGTCCTGGTCGCTGTAGGTGCTGGCCAGGGCGCCGGCGCGGACGAAGCCGACGTTCGGGCCGATCAGCGCCATTTGCCGGCCATAGCTGCTGAGCAGCACGTTCTTGGCCGACTTGGAGTTGTACAGCTCGGGGTCGTCCAGCCCCAGCAGCACATCACTGTTGTTCAGCAACTGCTGCAAGGGGCGGCTGTCGCGCACGTCGGGCCAGTCCTGGGCGACGATCTCCAGGCCCAGCGGGCGGGCTGCTTGGCGCAGCTCGTCGAGCAGGAAGCGGCTGTGTTCGCCATACAGCACGCCGATGCGCCGCGCCTGCGGCAGCAGGTAGCGGGCCAGGCGCAGTTGCCGGGCCAGGGGCGGGTCGCTCCACAGCAGGGTGAGGTAGGCGGGGCGCGACACCCCCAGGCGTTGCTCGGCCTGGACCCGGCTGATGCGCAGCGCCAGTGCCAATGGCCCGGTTGCCTCCGTCAGTCGCCACTCCAAGGCCGGGATGTCGAGCAGCACCAGGCGGGTGTCGGCCTTGAGCTTGCCCGGGGCAGGCAGCTGCTCGACGGTCTGGAACCGCACCTGGTCATGGGGCCTGCGCTTTTCCAGGGCTGCGACGAAGCCGCGGATGCCGGGCTGGTCTTCGCCGCCCACCAGCAGGATCTCGCTGGCCGACAGTGATCCCAAGGGCCACAGGCACAGCAGCAGCAGGCGCAGCAGGCGCAGCATCAGAATTCCAGCTCCGCGCTGACACTCAGGCGGTGGCGGCTGTCATAACGGTTCTGTTCGAGAGTGACCGGTTCGTCATCCAGGCGCTGCTGCCACAGCGCGGCCAGTTCCAGATTGCTGCCCTGGATCTTGAAGCGCTTGGCCACGCGCAGGTCGACCCGCTCGTAGCGGTACCGGTTGAGGGCATCGTCGCCGTAATAGAAGAGGGCGCTGGACCAGCCCTCACCCCAATCGCGCAGCCAGCCGGCCGAGCCGCTGTTGCGGGCACTCAGGCGGCGATCGGCCGAGTTGCTGGCCCAGGCGTCGACATAGGCATAGGTCAGGCGCAGGCGGTCGCGCTGGGTGGCGCGCCAGTCGAACTGCGCCTCGCTGCCGCTGAAACGGGCTTTGTTGGCATTGCTGGCGATGAACTGGTTGTTCTTCAACGGCTCGCTGATCATGCCGGTGATTTCGTCGTAGAACAGTTTCACGTCGACATTCAGGTCGATGTCGCTGAAGGCGCCGTTGTAGCCGAGCTCTCGTGAACGCATGCGCTCCTGGTCGAGGTTGCCGGGGCCGCTGGTCTTGACGAAATACTCGCCGTTCTGCAAACCGTACAGGTTGGGCGAGAGGCCCTTGACCGTGTAGCTCCAGTTGACGTTGTTCTCGAACATGTCCGGCGAGCGAATGGCCTCGGAATACACCGCGCGCAGGCCGTGGCGAGGGGTGATCAGGTAGTTCACCGCCATGCGCGGGGTGAGCGAATTGCCCGACAATTGCGAATGTTCGTACATCGCGCCGCCCTGGACGATCCAGTGCTCGTCGGCGCGCCATTCGAGCTGGCCGAACAGGCGCCAGGTCTGGTCGTCGATGCTGCCGTTGAAGTAGGTCTGCGAATCGGCGCGGTCGTAGCGGTAGTTCATGCCGCTGACCAGGCGCAGGCTGTCGGTGAGGCTCAGGGTGTCCTGGATTTCCAGGTCATAGCGGGTTTCACGGGTGCTCTGGTCGACGTCGCCGCAGATCGTGTTGCTGCCACCGCTGGCCCATTGGTTCTGCACCTGGCCCGTCAGCGAACCGAGCACGGGGTCGCTGGTGCTGGGCAGGTTGCCGGTGTACAGGTTGCGCGCGACCTTCTCGGCGAAGTTCGGGTCGAGCTGCCACAGGCGTGTCAGCTCGGGGCTGAAGGCAATTGCCGCATCGCAGGCGCGCCATACCTGCTGGCGGTCGAAGCGCTGCGCCGAACCCTGCACGTACAGGCTGTGCTCGGGGTTGAGGTCGAGGTTCCAGCGCACCGAGCCTGCGTAGTCCTTGGCGTTGACGTCGGCGTTGTCGCCGGCCCGGTAATTGCCGAACACTGGCTGGTAGGTATAAGGCCGCTGGTTGCTGCCTTCCTTGGCCGCCAGTTGCCATTCCAGCGTCTGGTTCGGCGCCAGGGTGTGGCTGGCACTGATGTTGATGCGGTTTAGCCGGCGGCTGTCGCGGTAGTCGCGGCCGAACTGGTCCTGGTCGAAGCCGTCGTCCTGCTGGCCGGAGAGCGACAGGCGCAGGTCACCGGTGTCCCAGCCGAAGCCTTGGCTGGCGTAGTAGTCGTTGATGCCATCCTGGCCGCGGGTCAGCTTGACCCGCGTGCCATGGCTGTCGGCCGGGTTGCGGGTGAGGATGTTGACCACCGCCATCAGTGCGTTGGCGCCGTAGCTGACGGTGTTCGGGCCGCGGAACACCTCGATGCGCTCGATATCCTCGATGGCCACGGGGATGTCGCTCCAGTCCACCGTGGCCAGGCCGGCGCGGTACACCGAGCGGCCATCGATCAGCACCTGCATGCGCCGGGCGTCGCTGACGTTGCTGCCATGGTAGTTGACCGTCGGCTGGTTGCCGGCGCCGTAGCCGATCATCATGCCCGGCACCAGGCGCAGCAGCTCGGGGATGTCGCGGGCACCGCTGGCACGGATCAGCTCGTTGTCGAGCACGGTCATGCTGCCCGGAACCGCCGCCGGGGATTGTTTCAGGCGCGTGGCGGTCAGAACCTGCGGCAGGTCCTGGTTGTCGATGAACAGGTCATCGGCCACGGCCGGGCCGCCCAGCAGGGCAGTCAGCAACAGCAGGCGAGGGTACGGGGGCGTGCCAGGGAACACGAAACGGCCTTGTTTCAGAGATCAATCAGGCATGTTAACCGACCGTGCGGCTTTTGCCAGTGACCGCGACACCATGACAGGCCTGCCCTGCGAAAGGGCGGGTACTGCCACTGGCTCTGGCGCATGCGCGCCGTATAATGCGCACGTCGCCACTTACTTTATTGGTTAACGGATTGGATATGACTGAACAGCAACCTGTTGCAGTTCTTGGAGGCGGCAGCTTCGGCACCGCCGTGGCGAACCTCTTGGCACAGAACGGCCATCCGGTACGGCAGTGGATGCGCGACCCGGCGCAAGCCGAGGCAATGCGTGTCGACCGCGAGAATCCGCGTTACCTCAAAGGCATCCGCCTGCATGATGGCGTCGAACCGGTCAACGACCTGCTCGCCACCCTGCAGGGCAGCGCGCTGATCTTCGTCGCCTTGCCCTCCAGCGCCTTGCGCAGCGTGCTGGCACCCCACGCCGAGCTGCTGCGCGGCAAGGGCCTGGTCAGCCTGACCAAGGGTATCGAGGCGAACACCTTCAAGCTGATGAGCCAGATCCTCGAAGAGATCGCCCCCCAGGCACGCATCGGCGTGCTGTCAGGCCCCAACCTGGCCCGCGAGATCGCCGAGCACGCGTTGACCGCCACCGTGGTCGCCAGCGAGGACGAAGCGCTGTGCCAGCAGGTGCAGGCCGTGCTGCATGGCCGCACGTTCCGTGTCTACGCCAGCAGCGATCGCTTCGGCGTCGAGCTGGGCGGCGCGTTGAAGAACGTCTACGCCATCATCGCCGGCATGGCCGTGGCCTTGGGGATGGGCGAGAACACCAAGAGCATGCTGATTACCCGGGCCCTGGCCGAGATGACCCGCTTCGCCGTGAGCCAGGGCGCCAACCCCATGACCTTCCTCGGCCTGGCCGGGGTTGGCGACCTGATCGTCACCTGTTCCTCGCCCAAGAGCCGCAACTACCAGGTTGGCCATGCGCTTGGCCAGGGCCTGAGCCTCGAGCAGGCGGTCAGCCGCCTGGGCGAGGTGGCCGAAGGCGTCAACACCCTCAAGGTGCTCAAGGCCAAGGCCCAGGAAGTGGGCGTGTACATGCCGCTGGTGGCGGGGCTGCACGCGATCCTGTTCGAAGGCCGCACGCTCAACCAGGTGATCGAGCACCTGATGCGCGCCGAGCCCAAGACCGATGTCGATTTCATTTCCACCAGCGGTTTCAACTGAGGGAGAAACGTATGAACGATACCCCGGAGCGCGCCCAGCGCGAGTCGATCATCCTGCGCGTGCTGTGGATGCTGGTGTTCCTGGTGGCCTGGCAACTGGCCGAGCTGCTGCTTGGCGGCCTGGTGCTGGTGCAACTGATCTACCGCCTGATCTACGGTGCGCCCAGCGCCAGCCTGATGAACTTCGGCGACAGCCTGAGCCAGTACCTGGCACAGATCGGCCGTTTCGGCACCTTCCACAGCGACCAGAAACCCTGGCCGTTCGCCGACTGGCCGACCCCGCGCACCCCGGAAGGCGAGGCGCCCCACGCCGTGGCCCCGGCGCCACACCCGGTGCGTGACGAGGAGCCCAAGCTGTGAAGCTGTGGGTGCTGCGCCACGGCGAGGCCGAGCCACGGGCCAATAGCGACGCCGAGCGGCGCCTGACCGCCCACGGTCGCGAGCAGGTGCTGCGCAGCGCCGCGCACCTGTTGGGCCAGCCGTTGCAGGCAATCATCGCCAGCCCCTACGTGCGCGCCCAGCAGACCGCCGCCCTGGTGCACGGCGCCCTCGGTTTTTCTGAACCAGTGCGTACCGTGCCGTGGCTGACGCCAGAGAGCGACGTGCACCAGGTGATCGGCGAGATCGAGCGCCTGGGGCTCGAGCAGGTCTTGCTGGTCAGCCACCAACCCCTGGTGGGCAACCTGGTTGGTCAGCTTGAGCACGGCCATGGCCAGCAACCTGCACCGTTGAGCACGGCCAGCCTGGCCGAGCTGGAGGGCGACTGGCCACTGGCCGGCCTGATGACCCTGCGCAGCCTCAACCACGCTGGCTGACACCTGGCAACTGGCATTTATGCCAGTTGCCGTTCGGGTGGTGCGGGCCTTAGCGTGGCGGCGTGCATGATCGCAACGCCGCGCAAGGAATCATGGATGAGCAGGCAACGCCTGGAGCTGGTGCGCTCCGTCAATCCCCAGAGCGTGATCGACAAGCTGGACAGCCCCGCTGCGCTGGACTTCGCCGAGTACTGCCTGTTGCGCGACTGTGCCGATGCCAAGCTTGACCAGCTGCTGCGCCGCTTCGAAGGCCAGTACGAGCTCGAGCAACTGCGCCAGTCCGGCATCCGCATGGCGCACCTGCTGCAATCCAGTTGCCTGGCGCTGCGCCGGCTGGTGGAAACCCAGCAGGACCGCCAGCTGGCCCGCGAAGCCCTCGACTGGCAACTGGCCTACATGCGTGCCTGCCTGCACCGTTCGATGGCCAGCTTCTAGTCGTGATGACCTGATCGTCACTGGCGATGACCGTTCAGGACGTTGCCGCCAGCCGATCGCTTGCCGACAATGGGCCATCCATCCCCGTGCAGAGCAGGCGGCCATGTCGCAGCAGATCTTCTTCGCCCACGCCAACGGCTTCCCTTCGGCCACCTACGGCAAGCTGTTTGCCGCGCTGGCGCCGGACTACCAGGTGCATCACCTGGACCAGCACGCCCACGATCCGCGCTTTCCGGTCAACGACAACTGGCAGAGCCTGGTGGACGAGCTGCTGCATCACCTTGAGCAGCAGGATGCGCCGGTCTGGGGCGTCGGCCACTCCCTGGGCGGCGTGCTGCACCTGCATGCGGCGCTGCGTTGCCCGGAGTTCTACCGCGGGGTGGTGATGCTCGATTCTCCGGTGCTGACCCGCGCCGACGAATGGCTGATCCAGGCCGCCAAGCGCCTGGGCTTCATCGACCGCATCACTCCGGCCGGGCGTACCCTGGGCCGGCGCGAGGCTTTTCCCGACCGCGACAGTGCCCGCCGTTACTTTACCGGCAAGACCCTGTTCCGCCACTTCGACCCGGAGTGCCTTGAAGCCTACCTGGAGCATGGCCTGGCGCAGGACGAGGACGGTCTGCGCCTGCGCTTCGACCCGGCCACCGAAATCAGCATTTACCGCAGCATTCCGCATGTCAGCCCAGCCAGGCCTCGCCAGTTGCAGGTGCCCTTGGCGATGGTGCGTGGCGCCCAGAGCCGGGTGATCCGCAAACACCACGCCCTGGCCGTGCGCGGCATGGCCATGGGCGAGTATCACAGCCTGCCGGGCGGGCACATGTTCCCGCTGGAGCGGCCCACCGACACCGCCAGCCTGATCAAGGGCCTGTTCGAGCGCTGGAGCCAGGCATGAGCGCCCAGGTCGAGGAGATCCGCCTGACGCTGGGCCATATCGAACTGGCCGCACACCTGTTCGGCCCGGCCGACGGCCTGCCGGTGATCGCCCTGCATGGCTGGCTGGACAACGCCAACAGCTTCGCGCGCCTGGCGCCGCAGCTGCAGGGGCTGCGCATCGTCGCCCTGGACCTGGCCGGGCACGGCTATTCCGGGCATCGACCGGTCGGTGCCGGCTACGCCCTGGCCGACTATGCCCATGACGTGTTGCGGGTTGCCGAACAGCTCGGCTGGGAGCGCTTTGGCCTGCTCGGCCATTCGCTGGGCGCGATTATTTCGGTGCAACTAGCCGGGGCCTTGCCCGAACGAGTCAGCCATCTGGCATTGATCGACGGGGTGATCCCGCCAACGCTCAGCGAACAGGATGCCGCCGAGCGGCTGGGGCAGGCCTTGCAGGCGCAAATGCGCCTGGAGGGCAAGCGCAAGTCGGTGTACGCGACCCTGGAGGAGGGCGTCGAAGCGCGCATGAAGGGCATGGTCGCGGTCAGTCGCGAAGCCGCCGAGCTGCTGGCCCAGCGCGGCCTGATGCCGGTGCCCGGCGGCTACAGCTGGCGCAGCGACAGTCGCCTCACCTTGCCTTCGCCCATCCGGCTGAACCACGACCAGGCCATGGCCTTCGTCAAGCGTATCGCCTGCCCGGCCTGCCTGGTGGTGGCCGGCGACGGCATGCTGGCGCGCCACACGGATCTGCTGGAGCAGCTACCCTTCGAGCAGGTGATCCTGCCGGGCGGGCACCATCTGCACCTGAACGACGCCGAGGGCGCGGCCCTTGTCGCAGACTGTTTCAATCGCTTCTTTGGCATTCCTTGACTTGCACCGGACAAGTGTCGAGGCTTGGCGGGTTGAAAGGGAGACAACCATGTACATGCCAGACATCCACGCACCTTGCCCCGCCACCTGCGAGGGCGGTCGATGAGCGCACCTGTTTTCGTTCGCGGCGCCGTCGCCGCCTGCCTCGCCATCGCCAGCCCCTTGCTCTGGGCCGGCAGCCTGCCGGTACCGCCCGACGCCAAGGTGGTCGACCAACGCCCGGCAGTGGAGCAGGAGCGTGTCTACCCCATGGGTCCGCTGCGCAAGATCAGCGGCCGGCTACGGGTCGAGGACAAAGTCGAAAGTCGCGGCCAGGTGAGTTCCGTGACCTACGAGCTGCCGGTTGAGCGCAGCGCCCGCGAAGCCTTCACCAGTGCCCGTGAGGCGTTGCAGCAGGACGGTGGCTACCCGTTGTTCTGGTGCCAGGGCCGCGATTGCGGCGAGGCCAGCCTGTGGGCCAACGACGTGTTCGCCAACGCCCGCCTCAATGGTGGTGACGAACAGCAGGCATTCATCCTGTTGCGCCGCTCCGCCGAAGAAGCCGACACCCTGGTGGCGCTGTACAGCGTGACGCGCGGCAACCGCCGCGCCTACCTGCATGTCGAGGAGTTCGTCGCCGGCAACCCGCTGGGCGAGCTGCTGCCCACCGCCGCCACGGTGCTGCGCGAACTGCGCGACACCGGCAAGCTCGACTACCCTGACCTGGCCGAGCCCCAGGCCGCCTGGGCGACGCTGCTGGCCCGCAGCCTGAACCTCGACAGCACCCTGCGCGCCAGCCTCAGTGGCAAGGGCGCCGAAGCCTGGCGCGAGCAACTGGTCAAGGCCGGCGTGCGCAGCGCCCGGCTGGAGGTGGGCGATGCTCCGACCGAAGGCCTGCACCTGGAACTGATCCGTTGAGTGAGGGCCACCATGGCCAACAATGACCGCCTGTTGATCCAGATCCTGCTGCTCACCTTGCTGGGCGCCGCGCTGTGGGTGATGGCGCCGTTCATCTCGGCGCTGCTGTGGGGCGCCATCCTGGCCTTCGCCAGCTGGCCGCTGATGCGCCTGTTGACCCGCGTGCTGGGCGGCCGGGAAACCCTTGCCGCGAGTCTGCTGACCACGGTGTGGATCCTGCTGGTGGCCATGCCGCTGGTGTGGCTGGGTTTCAACCTGGCCGACCATGTGCGTGATGCCACCGCGTTCATTCGCGATGTGCAGGTCGATGGCCTGCCGGACGCGCCCGCCTGGGTGGCCGGTATCCCATTCGTGGGCGAGCGCCTGGTTGGCTGGTGGGAGTCCTTCGACCAGCAAGGGGCGGCCTTGCTGGCCTCGGCCAAGCCGTACCTTGGCCAGGTCGGCAACTGGTTGCTGGCCCGCAGCGCGCAGATCGGCGGTGGGGTGCTCGAGCTGACCCTGAGCCTGGTGTTCGTGTTCTTCTTCTACCGCGACGGGCCACGCCTGGCGGCGTTCGTGCACCGCCTGCTGCAACGGCTGGTGGGCGAGCGCGCCGAGTACTACGTCGACCTGGTCGCCGGCACCGTGCAGCGGGTGGTCAATGGTGTGATCGGTACTGCGGCGGCTCAGGCCCTGCTGGCGCTGATCGGCTTCCTGATCGCCGGCGTGCCGGGAGCCATTGTGCTGGGCCTGGTGACTTTCATGCTCAGCCTGATTCCCATGGGCCCACCACTGGTATGGATACCGGCCACCGCCTGGCTGGTCTGGAAGGGCGACTACGGCATGGCGGTGTTCCTGGGCATCTGGGGCACCTTCATCATCAGTGGCGTGGACAACGTGCTCAAGCCATACCTGATCAGCCGCGGCGGTAACCTGCCGCTGGTCATCGTGCTGCTCGGGGTGTTCGGTGGCCTGATCGCGTTCGGCTTCATCGGGCTGTTCATCGGGCCGACCTTGCTGGCAGTGGGGTACAGCCTGCTGCTGGACTGGAGCCGCAATACCGCGCAGCACACGCCGCAGCGTTGATCTCCATCGCGGGCTTGCCCCGCGATACATCAGCGATCTTTACGCTTTCTTTATGTCCTGACCCGACCCCCCATCTCGCCCCTTTACGCCCCTCCCTCGGACAATTTCCCCAAAGCGGCCTTCACGCCGCAACTAGGGGAGATTGCACATGTACATGCTCGACGGGCTGTCACTGCTTCTGGCGGTGGCGTTGGCGGTTTACCTGCTGGTGGCGCTGCTGCGCGCCGATCGCGGCTAAGGGGCGACCATGCACAGTTACGATTACCTGCTGCTGCTGGCGTTCTTCGCCATCGTGCTGCTGCCGGCACCCTGGCTTGGGCGCTTCTACTTCAAGGTCATGGAGGGCCAGCGTACCTGGCTGTCGCCGCTCCTGGGCCCGGTGGAGCGGGGCTGTTACCGTGTGGCCGGCGTGCGCGCCGACCAGGAGCAGAGCTGGAAGCAGTACACCCTGGCCCTGCTGGCCTTCAACCTGGCCGGTTTTTTGATGGTGTTCGGCGTCCTGCAACTGCAGGGCAGCCTGCCGCTCAACCCGCAGCACTTGCCGGGCCAGGAATGGTCCCTGGCGTTCAACACCGCGGTCAGCTTCATGACCAACACCAACTGGCAGGTCTACAGCGGTGAAGCCTCGGTCAGCTACCTGAGCCAGATGATCGGCCTTACCGTGCAGAACTTCGTCAGCGCCGCCACGGGCCTTGCCGTGCTGGTTGCCCTGTGCCGGGGCATCGCCCGCCGTTCGGCCAGCACCCTGGGCAACTTCTGGGTCGACCTGACCCGCGCCACCCTCTACGGCCTGCTGCCGCTTTGCCTGGTGCTGGCGCTGCTGCTGGTGTGGCAGGGCGTGCCACAAACCTTCGCCGACTACGTCCACGCCGTGACCCTGCAAGGCGTTGACCAGACCATCCCGCTGGGCCCAGCCGCCAGCCAGATCGCCATCAAGCAGTTGGGCACCAACGGCGGTGGTTTCTTCGGCGTCAACTCGGCTCACCCGTTCGAGAACCCCACGGCCTGGAGCAACCTGTTCGAAGTGGCTTCGATCATCCTGATCCCGGTGGCTCTGGTATTCACCTTTGGCCACTACGTGAAGGACCTGCGCCAGAGCCGCGCGATCATCGCCTGCATGCTCGCGCTGTTCCTGATCGGCGGCAGCACCGCGCTGTGGTCGGAGCACCAGCCCAACCCGGCCCTGGAAAGCGCCCAGGTGCAGCAGAGCGCGCCACTCGAAGGCAAGGAGAGCCGTTTCGGCACTACCGGCTCCGTACTGTGGACGGTGACCACTACCTCGGCCTCCAACGGTTCGGTCAACGCCATGCACGACAGCCTCAACCCGCTGACCGGCATGGTGGCGATGGTCAACATGATGCTTGGCGAGGTGATCTTCGGCGGCGTCGGCGCCGGCCTCTACGGCATGCTGCTGTTCGTGCTGATCGCCGTGTTCCTGGCGGGCCTGATGATCGGCCGCACGCCGGAGTACCTGGGCAAGAAGCTGCAGGCCCGTGAAGTACAGCTGTTGGTGGCGACCCTGCTGGTGATGCCGGTGGGCGTGCTGGTGCTCGGCGCCATCGCCGCCAGCCTGCCCGGGCCTGCCGGCGCGGTGACCAACCCCGGGGCCCATGGCTTCAGCCAACTGTTGTACGCCTATACCTCCGGTACCGCCAACAATGGCTCGGCCTTCGCCGGCTTCGGCGCCAACACGCCGTTCCACAACGTGATGATTGGCCTGGCCATGTTGATTGGCCGCTTCGGCTACATCCTGCCGGTGCTGGCCCTGGCCGGCAGCCTGGCCGCCAAGAAGAGCGCGCCGCAAGGCCTGAACAGCTTCCCCACCCACGGCCCGCTGTTCACCACGCTGCTGCTGGTGACCATCCTGCTGGTGGGTGGCCTGACCTTCCTGCCGACCCTGGCCCTGGGGCCGATTGCCGAACACCTGAGCCTGGGTTTCTGAGGAACACACCATGAACATGCCCATTCCCGAAGTGAAGGCGCGTCATAGCGCCAAGGACCAGACCCGTTTCGCCGCCCTGTGGCGCCCGGCGCTGGTGCAGGCCTTCGTCAAGCTCGACCCGCGCCAGCTCAAACGCGCCCCGGTGATGCTGGTGGTGGCCCTCACTGCCATGCTGACCACCGTGCTTTGCTTCGCCCCTGAAAGTGGCGTGAGCACTTCAGTGGCCGTGCAGATCACCGTATGGCTATGGTTCACCGTGCTGTTCGCCAACTTCGCCGAAGCCCTTGCCGAAGGCCGTGGCAAGGCCCGCGCCGACAGCCTCAAGGCCGGCAGCCAGGGCCTGGCCGCCAAGCGCCGCAAGAGTGACGGTACGTTCGAGACCGTCGCCGCCACCCAGTTGCGCAAGGACGACGTGGTGCGCGTGGTGGCCGGTGAGCTGATCCCCGGCGACGGCGAGGTGCTCGAGGGTATCGCCGCGGTCAACGAGGCGGCCATCACCGGCGAGTCCGCGCCGGTGATCCGCGAGTCCGGCGGCGATCGTTCGGCCGTTACCGGCAACACCCGGCTGGTCTCCGACTGGCTGCTGATCCGCATCACCAGCAACCCCGGTGAATCGACCCTGGACCGCATGATCGCCCTGGTCGAAGGCGCCAAGCGGCAGAAGACCCCCAACGAGATCGCCCTCGACATCCTGTTGATCGGCCTGACCCTGATCTTCCTGATCGTGGTGGTGACCCTGCAGCCGTTCGCCCGCTTCGCCGGCGGCGAGCTGCCGCTGATCTTCCTCGCCGCGCTGCTGGTGACGCTGATCCCCACCACCATCGGCGGCTTGTTGTCGGCCATCGGCATCGCCGGCATGGACCGCCTGGTGCGCCTGAACGTGATCGCCCGCTCCGGCCGCGCCGTTGAAGCGGCAGGCGACGTGCACACGCTGATGCTCGACAAGACCGGCACCATCACCTTCGGCAACCGTCGCTGCAGCGCACTGCACGCAGCCTCCGGCGTGACCGCCAAGGAGCTGGGGGAGGGCGCCTTGCTCGCCTCGCTGGCCGATGACACTGCCGAAGGCAAGTCGATCGTCGAGTACCTGCGCCAGTTGCACGACTTCGCGGAACCGGCGAGCAACCAGTACGAAGCCATCGCCTTCAGCGCCGAGACGCGCCTGTCGGGTATCGACTTCCAGCAGCGCCGCTACCGCAAGGGCGCCGTCGACGCGGTACTGGCCTTCTGCGGCCTGCAACGCCTGGAGCTGCCCACCGCGCTGGCCCGTGAAGTGGAGCGCATCGCCCAGAGCGGCGGCACCCCGCTGCTGGTGTGCGTCGACAAGCACCTGCTCGGCGTAATCCACCTCAAGGACGTGGTCAAGCCCGGTATCCGCGAGCGTTTCGCCGAACTGCGCAAGCTCGGTATCCGCACCGTGATGGTCACCGGCGACAACCCGCTGACCGCCGCCGCCATTGCTGCCGAGGCGGGTGTGGACGACGTGCTCGCCGAAGCCACCCCGGAGAAGAAGCTGGCGCGCATCCGCCAGGAGCAGAACGACGGCCGCCTGGTGGCCATGTGCGGTGACGGTGCCAACGACGCCCCAGCCCTGGCCCAGGCCGACGTGGGCATGGCCATGAACGATGGCACCCAGGCCGCCCGCGAGGCCGCCAACATGGTCGACCTGGACAGCGACCCGACCAAGCTGCTGGACGTGGTACAGGTGGGCAAGGAGCTGCTGGTCACCCGTGGCGCGCTGACCACCTTCTCCATTGCCAACGACGTGGCCAAGTACTTCGCCATCCTGCCGGCGCTGTTCGCCGCCATCTACCCACAGTTGGGCGTGCTCAACCTGATGCACCTGGCCAGCCCGCAAAGCGCGATCCTCTCGGCCATTGTGTTCAACGCGCTGATCATCATCGTGCTGATCCCCCTGGCGCTGCGCGGGGTGCGGGTGCAGGCCGCCAGCGCCGCCCATTTGCTGCGGCGCAACCTGCTGATCTACGGCCTGGGCGGCATTGTCGTGCCGTTCGCCGGGATCAAGCTGATCGACATGCTGCTCACTGCGTTGCACCTGGTCTGAGGAGAGACTGACATGACCGCTTATGTACGCCCGGCCCTGAGCCTGATCCTGCTGATGACCGTGGTCACCGGCGCGCTGTATCCCCTGGCGGTGACCGGCATCGCCCAGGTCGCCTTCCCTGAGCAGGCCAACGGTAGCCTGTTGCGCGATGATCGGGGCGAGGTGCGCGGTTCGGCGTTGATCGCCCAGGAATTCAAGGGTGACGCTTGGTTCCAGTCGCGGCCTTCGGCGGGGGCCTATGCCACCGTGGCCAGCGGCGCCAGCAACCTGGCGCCGAGCAACCCGGCGCTGGTCGAGCGGGTCAAGACCGATGCCGCTGCGCAGTACCAGGCGCAGCAGGGGCCGGTGCCACAGGCGCTGCTGACCACCTCGGGCAGCGGGCTGGACCCGCACCTGCCGCCCGAGGCGATCGCCTACCAGCTGCCGCGCGTGGCGGCGGCGCGGCAGGTCTCTGAGGAGCGCTTGCAAGTGCTGGTGAATGACGCCACCCTGCGTCCACTGATCGGGCCACCGGTGGTGAATGTGCTGGCATTGAACCAGGCGCTTGAGCGGTTGGCGCCGCTAGCCGCGCGCTGACGGTGGGATTTGTTCGCCGGCAAGCCGGCTCCTACGGGATTTGTGCCGTCCTGGCATGTGTCTGTAGGAGCCGGCTTGCCGGCGAACAGCTGATCCTTGAACAACCAAAGGATGAAACATGAGTGACTCCGCCCGCGCCGACGCGCTGTTGGCGGGCCTGCCCCGGGAAGGCCGGGGCAGGCTCAAGGTATTTCTCGGCGCCGCGCCCGGGGTCGGCAAGACTTTCTCCATGCTGCAGGCCGCCCACGCCCAGCAACGCCAGGGCGTGCGCGTGGTGGCCGGGGTGGTCGAGACCCACGGCCGGGCCGAGACCGAGGCTTTGCTCGGCGGCCTGACCCAGCAACCCCTGCTGCGCAGCGAGTACCGTGGCGTGATGCTCGAGGAAATGGATCTCGACGGCCTGCTCAAGGCCACGCCGCCGCTGGTGCTGGTCGACGAACTGGCCCACACCAACGCCCCTGGTAGCCGCCACGCCAAACGCTGGCAAGACGTGCAGGATCTGCTCGCCGCCGGCATCGACGTATACACCACGGTCAACGTCCAGCACCTGGAGAGCCTCAACGACAAGGTCCGCGACATCACCGGCGTGCAGGTGCGCGAGACGCTGCCCGACTGGGTGTTGCAGGAAGCCTTCGAACTGGTGCTGATCGACCTGCCGCCGCGTGAACTGCTCGAGCGCTTGCGCGAGGGCAAGGTTTACGTACCCGAACAGGCACGGGCGGCCATCGAGGCCTATTTCTCCCAGACCAACCTCACCGCCCTGCGCGAACTGGCCATGCAGACCGCCGCCGCCCAGGTGGACGCGGACCTGGCCAGCGGCTATCGCCAGCGCGGTCAGGAAGCCCCGGCCCTGCGCGGCCGGCTGCTGGTGGGCATCGATGGCGACGAGCAGGCCGAACGCCTGGTGCGCCATGCCTGTCGCGTCGCCCAGCGTCGCCATCTGCCATGGAGCGTGGTCCACGTCGACAACGGCCGCCTGCGTGACGAGACGGCCCGCCATCGCTTGCAGGCTGCCCAGCAACTGGCCGAGCGCCTCGGCGGCGAAGTGGTGCTGCTGCGCGCCGGCGAAGTGGCGCGCACGTTGATCCAGCACGCCGCCGAGCGCCGCGCCAGCCTGGTGCTGGTGGGCCAGTCCCGTGATCTGTTGCGTCGGCGCCTGTTCGGCGCCGGTGTGGCGGCCCGCCTGCTGCGTGAGAGCCACGGCCTGGAGATCAACGTGCTCGACCGCGACGCCCAGCCGCCAGCGGCGCGTACGGCGGTAAAGCGCGTATGGGTGTGGCGCCACTACCTGCTCGCGCTACTCGCCACCGCGCTGGCGGCGGGCTTGTCCTGGGCGGTGTCGAGCGTGCTGGCGCTGCCCAACATTTCCCTGGTGTTCCTCGCCGCCGTGCTGCTGGTGGCAGTGCGCAGCAGCCTGGGGCCGGCCCTGGCGTGCGCGGCGCTGTCGTTCCTCACCTACGACTTCCTGTTCATCCCGCCGAACTTCTCCTTCGCCATCCAGCGCGAAGAGGACGTGCTGACCCTGGTGTTCTTCCTGCTGATGGCCGCGCTCACCGGCAACCTCGCCGCTCGCCAGCGTCGCCAACTGCAGGCCTTGCGCGAAACCCAGGCGCAGACCAACCAGCTGCTCGACCTGTCGCGCCGCCTGACCGTTGCCACCGACCGCCAAGCGGTGTTCAGCGCTGCCGGCCAGCATATGGATGGCTGGCAGGGCGTGCAGGTGTGTCTGCTCGAACGCAGCGCCGAGGGCCTGTTGCAGGTGGCCAGCGGTGGCGCT
Source organism: Pseudomonas sp. B21-023 (assembly GCF_024749165.1). Classification (NCBI taxonomy): domain Bacteria; kingdom Pseudomonadati; phylum Pseudomonadota; class Gammaproteobacteria; order Pseudomonadales; family Pseudomonadaceae; genus Pseudomonas; species Pseudomonas sp. B21-023. The sequence goes on from NZ_CP087190.1 coordinate 1,883,620, forward strand.
CCCGCCTTCACCGACAATGAACGCGCCGCCGCCGAATGGGCCTGGCAACATGGCCAGGCCGCGGGCTTCGGCAGTGACACATTGCCCCACGGCCGCTGGTGGTGGTGGCCGCTGGCCGTGGAGGAACAGCCCCTGGCACTGCTCGGCATACGCCCACGCGACGGCGAGCCCTTGAGCGACCAGCGCCGTCGGCTGTTGATGGCCCTGGCGCAACCCCTGGCCCAGGCCCTGGCCCGTGCCCGCCTGGGCGAGCAACTGGAAGCCGCCCGCCTGCACGGCGAAACAGAGCAACTGCGCAGCGCCTTGCTCGCCTCGGTGTCCCACGACCTGCGCACGCCGCTGACGTCGATGCGCGGCAGTATCGACAGCCTGCTGGCGCTGGGCGACGCCATCCCCCCGGATGACCGCCGCGAACTGCTCGAAGGCACCCGAAACGAAGCCGAGCGTCTGGACCGCTACATCCAGAACCTGCTGGACATGACCCGCCTGGGCCATGGCACGCTCAAGCTGGCCCGCGACTGGGTTGCCCCGGCCGATATCGTCGGCAGCGCCCTCAACCGCCTGCGCGTGGTACTGGCCCCCCTGCGCGTGCACACCGAAGTCCCGCCGGAACTGCCGCTGCTGTTCGTGCACGCGGCGTTGATCGAGCAGGCGCTGATCAACGTGCTGGAAAACGCCGCGCGTTTCTCTCCAACGCAAGGCCGCCTGGAACTTCAGGTCTCGGTGCGCGATGAGCAACTGTGCTTCGCCGTGGCCGATGAAGGCCCCGGCATCCCCCAGGATGAACGCGAGAAGATCTTCGACATGTTCTACACCGCCGCCCGCGGTGATCGGGGCGGGCAGGGCACCGGCCTCGGTCTGGCGATCTGCCAGGGCATGATCGGTGCCCATGGCGGGCGGATCCTGGTCGACGACGGCATCGATGGTCACGGCACCCGCATCACTCTATGCTTGCCGCTGCCGACCCAACCCGATACTGAAAGTGAAGCCCCATGAGCCAAGCCGCCACCCTGCTGGTGATCGACGACGAGCCGCAAATCCGCAAGTTCCTGCGCATCAGCCTGGCGTCCCAGGGCTACAAGGTGATCGAGGCCGGCACCGGCAGCGACGGCCTGGCCCAGGCCGCCTTGAACAAGCCCGACCTGGTGGTACTCGACCTCGGTCTGCCGGACATGGACGGCCAGCAGGTGCTGCGCGAGCTGCGTGAATGGAGCACGGTGCCAGTGATGGTGCTGTCGGTGCGTGCCAGCGAAGTGCAGAAGGTCGATGCCCTCGACGGCGGGGCCAACGACTACGTGACCAAGCCGTTCGGTATCCAGGAATTCCTCGCCCGGGTGCGGGCATTGCTGCGCCAGGCGCCCCAGGTGGGCAACCTCGCCTCGGCGGCGAGTTTCGGGCCGCTGGTGGTGGACTTCGCCTTTCGCAAGGTTACCCTGGATGGCATAGAGATAGCCTTGACGCGCAAGGAGTACGCGCTGCTGGCGCAGTTGGCCGGGCACCCCGGACGGGTGATCACCCAGCAGCAATTGCTCAAGGACATCTGGGGGCCGACCCATGTCGACGACACCCACTACCTGCGCATCGTGGTGGGGCACCTGCGCCAGAAACTGGGCGACGACCCCACCGCGCCGCGGTTCATCGTCACCGAGGCGGGCGTGGGATACCGGCTGGTGGCGCCGTCCGACCCGTGAACAGGCCGGGCGATGGGATCATGATTGGGCAACTGCCGATAGTTCTTTTTCCGTTACTACCCGATTGCGCCCCTGCGCCTTGGCTTGATAGAGCAACCGGTCCGATCTTTCCAGCGTGTCCGACATCGATTCGCCGGCTCTCCACAGGGCAACCCCCAGCGATATCGTGATATGCCCGACGGTATCGAGTTCCGCGGCTTCGATCACGGTTCGAAGCCGCTCGGCAACCTCCGCGCCAGTAGCAATTGAACCGTTGGGCAGCAGCAGCAGGAATTCCTCGCCGCCCACCCTGCAGACCAAATCGTCTGGGCGCGAGGCCTGCCTCATCAACTGGGCCACGGTGCGCAGGGCTTCATCGCCGACGGCATGGCCGTAGGTATCGTTGACCCGTTTGAAATGGTCGATGTCCACTGCGATCGCAGCGAAGGTTTTCAGTGTTTGCTGCCACAACACCAAGGTTTCTTCCATCGCCCGGCGATTCGCCAGTCCGGTCAACGGGTCACTGTGTGCCTGTTGATTGAGCCGCCCGATCTTTTCTTGCAGAAGGTTGGCCCCCAGCAGCAGAGCGCGGCGGATCTGCCAGCTTTCAAAATAATCCGCAGGTACCGCGAGGATGCGCTCGTAGCTTTCAGGTGCATCCAGACGCTTGGCGCTCTCCGCCAGACGAGAGAGCGGGACGGAAATTTTCACGCCCAGCCACCAGATCAACAGCAGGCCGAACACACCGAGTGGGACGATGCCTTTGGCAACTTTGATCGTCGTCGCCTCCAGCGTTGCCTCAATGTTCGACAGCGGTCGCTGTGAAATCACGCTCCAACGGCTGCTGGGGATACTGGCGAACCCGGCGAGCATCTCGTTGCCACTGCTGTTTATCGCTCGCATCGAGCCGTGACTGTGCTGGAGCGCCGCCTCGACGATAGGGTCGGTTGCCAGGATCGTACCGATGCGCTCCGGGTCAGGGTGGTACAGCACTTGCCGATGGCTGTCGACCAAATAGACATGCGCGCCATCTTCGCGGATGTTCAGGTCCATGAGCGCCTGCAACGTGTTTTTCTGCTCCAGGCGGATGCTCCCGCCCACAAGCCCAAGGTATTTTCCATCGCGGCTGAAAATGGGATGGGAAACGAACACGACCAGGTTGCCGGCAAGGGACTTGAATGCGTCGCTGATCATCGGCTCTCGCCTCGTTAGCGGCGAGCGACGTTGCAGCACCTGGCCGTCCAGTTGCAGGCTGCTGGGGGCCGAAGCAATGATTTTTCCTTCGGCGTTGGCTATCAGTACCGAGTTGAAGCTGTGGTCCTGGCTCAGGAGGCGGTGCGCCTCATCGTGCAGGGCAGATGGGTCTGTGAAGGTGCGACCGATGACGGTGGATGCAAAACCCAGGCGATCGAGCTCGGAGCTCAATACCCCCTCCACACTGGTAGCGATTCGGGCAGCATAGGCTTCGTTGGTCTGGAGGGCGTTCTCCACCAGCTCGGCTTTCTGGGTGGTGAACATCACCACGAACGTATTGGCCAGGGTTGCGATGGCACAGATCAGCGCGAATGCCAGCAGCAGCGTGCGCAGGGTGAGCTTGGGGCGTGGCCGTGTGGGCATGTGGCGCATCCGGATGCTGAAGGCATGCGATTTGGTGAAGTAGCGTCGCCGTGGGGTTGCAAACGCGCTCCTTGCGCCTTGTGGCGTATCCTGTGTGGCCTTCTGCATCAAAACGCGATAGTTCGGGCTGAGTATCTCACATCTGTTTTTGAGCCACCATTTTGACATTTATTCGACGGCGCATCGCCTTTCGGCGACCCGCCGCGAACAATCGCTTGCCCTTGCCGGCTAGTCCATTCGCTCGAGCTGCAACAATTCCTCTACCGTCTGCCTGCGGCGAATCATGCGCAATCCACCCTGATCGAGCAGGAACTCAGGCAACAATGGCCGGCTGTTGTAGTTCGACGACATGGACGCGCCATACGCCCCCGCATCGTGAATCACCAGCAGGTCACCGACCTTGGCCTGGGGCAGGTCCTGGGGGGTCAGCTCTTCGTCGTTCTGGGTGAACACATCTCCCGACTCGCACAGCGGCCCCGCCACCACGGTCGGTTGCACCGGGCGGCTCACTGGTCGGCCCACGGCATCGAACAGGCTCATGCGGTGGTAAGCGCCGTACATGGCTGGGCGCATCAGGTCGTTGAAACCGGCGTCGACCAGGATGTAGTGGCGCTCGCCCATCTGCTTGACTGCGCGCACCTCGGCCACCAGGTAGCCGGACTCGGCCACCAGGAAGCGCCCCGGTTCGATCTCCATGCGCACGGAGTGGCCGAGCATCGCCTCGATTTCCGAGCGGGCCACCGCCCAGGTGTGGGCGTAGCGCTGCAGGTCCACCGGTTGGTCGCCGTCGCGGTAGGGGGTGGACAGGCCGCCACCGATGGAGAAGGCCTCGATATCCATGCCCAGGCGGCCGATCAGCCCGACCATGGCTCCGGCCACCTGTTCCAGATGTGCGTAGTCCACCCCCGAGCCGATGTGCATGTGCACGCCCACCAGGTGCAGGCCGTGCTGCTTCACGCAGGCCAGCGCCTCGGGCAATTGCTCATGCCAGATGCCGTGCTTGCTGTTCTCGCCGCCGGTGTTGGTCTTGCGGCTGTGGCCATGACCGAAGCCGGGGTTGATGCGCAGCCACACCCGGTGGCCGGGGGAGCGCTCGCCGAGCTGGCGGAGCATGTCGATGGAGCCGGCGTTGACCTCGATACCGGTCTCCACCACCCGCGCCAGGGTCGGCTGGTCCAGCACGTCGCAAGTCAGCACCACGCCAGCCGGCTCGCCGCCCACCGATGCGCCAGCGGCGAAGGCGCGTTCCATTTCCCCCAGGGAGACCGCGTCGAGCACCAGGCCGCGTTCGCGGATCAGGCGCAGCACGTGCAGGTTGGGGTTGGCCTTCTGCGCGAAGCGCACGGTGTCGAAGTGCTGCTTGAGCTGGTCGATGCGCTGATGGATGGTCTGGGCGTCGTAGGCCCACAGCGGCGAGCCGTGCTGGCGGACGGCATCGGCCAGGAGGGTGGTGGTCATGGTGGCGTTCCTTGTTTTGGATACGCCGATGGTGAGGCAGTTTTGGTGATTCAGAAAAATAGCTATTGTTCTGAAGGCAATTCATATCTGATATGTAGCAACCCCTCCAGATTTCTGGTTACGCACAGGTCTTGTTGCAGCCATGCGACTTTCCATTCGTCATATCGAAGTTTTCCGCGCCATCATGGCCGCCGGCAGTGTCACTGGCGCCGCGCGCCTGCTGTTCACCTCACAGCCCACGGTCAGCCGCGAGCTGGCGCGCATGGAGCAGGTCACCGGCCTGAGTTTGTTCGAGCGCGAAGGCGGGCGCCTGGTGCCCAGTGCCCAGGCCTTGTTGCTGATCGAGGAAGTCGAGCGTGCCTTCGTCGGCCTCGAGCGCATCGACCGCTTCGCCCAGGCCATCCGCAATTTCGAGCAGGGCCGGCTGGCCGTCACCTGCCTGCCGTTGTTCTCGCAAACCCTGCTGCCGAAGGCCTGCAAGGCGTTTCACCAGCATCATCCTGGGGTCAGCCTGAGCATCACCGCCCAGGAGTCGCCGTTGTTGGAGGAGTCGCTGGTCGCCCAGCAGCACGACCTCGGCCTGACCGAGACCGCGCAAGTGCCGCGGGGTGCGGTCGGCGAGCTGTTGTTCAACGCCGACATGGTCTGTGTGCTGCCCGCGCAGCACCCCTTGCTGGCCAAGCCGGTACTCCAGTTGCAGGACTTCCATGAGGTCGATTTCATCAACCTTGCCAGCTTGGACAGCTACCGCCAGCAACTCGACCGGCATTTCCGCGAGGCCGGCGTGAACCGGCGCACGATCATCGAGACCACCAGCGCCGCCTCGGTGTGCGCCATGGTCCGCCAGGGGCTGGGGGTGGCGATCATCAACCCGCTGAGCGGGCTGGAAGCGGGGCAGGCTGGGCTGGCGATCCGCCGCCTGAGCCTGTCGGTGCCGTACCAGGTGATGCTTATCCGGCCAGAGCTGCGGCCGGCGTCAGTGGTGCTGGAGCCGTTCTGCCAGGCGCTGCGGGTGCAGGCCAGGGCAATGGAGGCGGCCTTGGCGCAAGGCGCCTGAGCGGTCGGGCGACCGATTGGAACGTTCTCAGCCACGCCAGGGTCAACCCCATCAGCAGTGATCGAAAATGCTCCACAGCATGAGGAATCGCCATGAGTACGCTGACGATCGAAGGCTGGTTCAAAGCTGAGGGTGATCGCAGGTCCACCCCGGTGGGCGATATCCACTTCGACATCCAGGGTGTGAACCACCGCAAGTTGGAGCAGGCCGAGGAGCGCCTGCAACAGAGCCACGAGCCCGAGGCGATGGTGGATGTCGACATGGACAGCCTGAACCTGGTGTTGCCCGAGGGCTACGGCCCGTTGTCGGACTGCCGCCTGCGCGTCTACCTGAGCGACGACGAGCGTGGCCAGTTCCACCTGGTCGGGCATCGGGCCAGCGATGGCAGCCTGATCTACACCAATGCGGTGTTGATCGCTCAGCTGAGCTGAATACCGGCTGCGCTGTCGCCGATTTCCAGGCGTGCCGCCACTGACGTTGCCACTTCGATGAAAGCCCGCGCTGCCGCGCTCTGATAGGCGCCCCTGCGCTGCATCAAGACTGCGGTGCGCTGCAGGCGCAGAGGGTCCAGGGCAATGGCGGTCAGGTCATCATGGGCCAGGGCGAGGTTGGCGGGCAGCAAGGTCGACAGTGTCGTGCGGCGTACCACTTCGATCACCGCGCCAATGGCGTTGGCCTCCATCCGCACCCGTGGGCGTATACCGTGCTGGCGGAAATAGCGCTCGATCTGCTCGCGCGTGGCGAACTCGGCGCTGAGCAATATCAGCGACTCGTCGTTGAGCGCCTGCGGGCCAATGCTGCGGGCAGTGGCCAGCGGATGTGCGCGACCGACCACCAGCGCCAGGGTTTCCACCAGCAGCGGGCGGCTGTCGATGTCCTGGCTGTGGACCTCATCGAAGGCGATGCCGACATCCAGCTCATCGGCCTGCAACAGCTCCTCCATGCGCTCTTGGGCGATTTCGCGCAGGTTCAGGGTGATGTTGGGGTAACGCGCATGGAAGGCCTCGACCAGCGGGCCGATCAGGTAGCTGGTGAAGGTCGGCGTTACCGCCACCCGCAGCGATCCTCGGCTCAGGTCGCCCACGTCATGGATGGCGCGCCTGGCCTCCAGCAGTTCCTGTTCCGCCCGCTTGGCATAGCGCAGGTAGACATCCCCGGCATCGGTCAGCCGCGTGCTGCGCCCGGAACGGTCGAACAACTGCGCGCCAAGGCTTTCCTCCAGTTGCCTGACCTGTTGTGACAGCGCCGGCTGGGAGACATGCAGCGCCGCTGCGGCGCGGGTGAAACTGTGGTGTTGCGCCACTGCGAGAAAGTACTGGAGGTGCCGGGCAAGCATGACTGTTTCCATAAGATAATCTGATGCGCTTCATCATAAATGAGACTTTTACCTTATGTAATGCGCTGCGTAACCTTTGCCTCAACACACCGCGACATTGAGGCAAGCAGCCATGAAAGACATCATCGACGGTTTTCTGAAGTTCCAGCGCGACGCCTTCCCCGAGCGGGTCAAGCTGTTCAAGGACCTGGCCACCCAGCAAAGCCCCCGGGCGCTGTTCATCTCCTGCTCCGACAGCCGCCTGGTGCCCGAGCTGGTCACCCAGCGCGAGCCGGGCGACCTGTTCGTCATCCGCAACGCCGGCAACATCGTGCCTTCCTACGGCCCTGAGCCCGGCGGCGTATCGGCCTCGGTCGAATATGCCGTCGCCGCCCTGCAAGTGGCCGACATCGTCATCTGCGGCCACTCCGACTGCGGCGCCATGACCGCCATCGCCACCTGCAAGTGCCTGGACCACATGCCTGCCGTGGCCGGCTGGCTGCGCTATGCCGACTCCGCCCGGGTGGTCAACGAGGCGCGCCAGCATCACAGCCCGCAAGCCAAGGTCGAGGCCATGGTGCGCGAGAACGTGATCGCCCAGCTGGCCAACATCCAGACCCACCCCTCGGTGCGCCTGGCCCTGGAAGAGGGCCGCGTGCGCCTGCATGGCTGGATCTACGACATCGAAAGCGGCCGCATCGATGCCTTCGATGGGCGCACCGGCCAGTTCGTGGCCCTGGCGCAGAACCCTGACGTCAACGCCGTTTCCCACCCCTCCAGGCACGTTGCCTGAACCTCTTTCAAACCCAAGGAGATACACCATGATCCAGTCGCAAATCAGCCAGAACGCCCGCCTTGCCCTGAGCGAAGTCATCCTCCTGGCCAAGGCCCGCAAGGACCTGTCGTTCGCCCAGATCACCGACGGCACCGGGCTGTCCGAAGCCTTCGTCACTGCCGCGCTGCTGGGCCAGCACCCGCTGCCGGCCAGCGCTGCCCAGGTGGTGGGTGACAAGCTCGGCCTGGACGCCGATGGCATTGCCTTGCTGCAGACCGTGCCACTGCGCGGCAGCATCCAAGGCGGCGTGCCGACCGACCCGACCATCTACCGCTTCTACGAGATGCTGCAGGTGTACGGCACCACCCTCAAGGCACTGGTCCACGAGAAGTTCGGCGACGGCATCATCAGCGCCATCAACTTCAAGCTCGACGTGAAGAAGGTTGACGACCCGGAAGGTGGTTCCCGCGCGGTGATCACCCTGGATGGCAAGTACCTGCCGACCAAACCGTTCTGATTCGCCCCTAGGGGAATGGCCCGACCGCAGCAAGACGGCCGGGCCATTTCCACGCTCGCTAATGATCCCCTATCAGGAGTGACGGCATGGACCTGATCTTCAGAAATGTCCGCATCGACGATGCAAAACCCTTGATGGATGTGGCCGTGCGCAATGGCAAGATCACTGATATCGCCCAGACGATCACGGCAACGGCAAACCAGGAAATCCAGGGCAACGGCAATGTCCTGGTCCCCGGCTTCGTCGAAGCCCACCTGCACCTGGAAAAAGCCAACGTCATGCAGCGCAAGGCCAACCGCTCCGGCACCTTGAAGGAAGCGATCGCCGTCACCGCCGCGCTCAAGCCCACCCTGACCCGCGACGATATTCGCGAGCGTTCTGTGCAGGTGTTGCGCGCCCTGGTGCAGGCCGGCACCACCCATGTGCGCGCCCACGCCGAGTTCGATCCGGCCCAGGGTTTTACCGGCCTGGACGGGGTCCTGGAGCTGCGCGAAACCTTGCGTGATGTCATCGATATCCAGGTGGTGGCGTTTCCCCAGGAAGGCATCCTGAAACTGCCCGGCATGAAAGAGATGATGGTCGAGGCCATGGAGAGGGGCGCCGATGTGGTCGGCGGCATTCCCTACAACGACGTATCGCCCCTGGAGCACATCGATTTCGTCTTCGACCTGGCCCAGCGCTACGGCAAGGACATCGACCTGCACCAGGACTTCGCCGACGACGCCGAGCACATGACCATCGAGTACGTCGCCCGCCGGACCCTCGCCGTGGGCTACCAAGGGCGCGTCAGCGTCGGCCACCTGACCAGCCTGGCGGCCGTGGAGCCAGCGCGCCAGGCGCGCATCATCGCGCTGCTGCGCGAAGCCGGCATCAGCGTGATGTGCCTGCCCGCCACCGACCTGCACCTGGGCGCCCGCGGCGACAGCCACAATGTGCGCCGCACCTTGACGCCGGTGCGGGCGTTGCGCGATGGCGGGGTGAACGTGTGCCTGGCCACCAACAACATCCGCAATGCCTTCACCCCCTACGGTACCGGCGACCTGCTGCACATCGCGCAACTGGCCATTCCCGCCTGCCACCTGGGCGGGGCGGACGACCAGGCCACGGTGCTGCCGATGCTCACCAGCAACCCGGCCAAGGCCCTGGGGTTGCAGAACCATGGCCTGGCGGTGGGCAACGACGCGGACCTGGTGCTGATGGATACCCACCGTGTCAGCGACGTGATCCTCGACCTGCCTGCGCGGCTGATGGTGCTCAAGCGTGGGAGGGTGGTGGCGACGGCTGAGCATCGCCGCTCGGTGGTGTTCTGAGCGGTTGTTACGGTAACTGCGTCAGGTGGGGTTGCAGCGTGTTGTCAGCCCTGAGCCGCCACGGCAGCTTGATCGTTGAAGCCCTGCTCCAGTTCGATCCCGTATTGAAACATCGCCATGTCCATGATCCGCGCGGTGGGGTATTGCAGCCCAAGGCGTCCGGTGCGCAGGGGCAGGGCAGGGACGGCGAGTTCCTCGACCAGTTCCGCCAATGCCGCCAGGCCTTTGCCACTGGCATTGGTGATTGAGGAGCGGCGGGGGAACAGATCGCGGCATGCCGCAATATAGAAACGATCGAGCGCTGGGCACTCACCCCAGACGCCCATCAGGATCTTGGTCTTGAGGGTGTTCGTCCAGGAGACGTTGGTCGCCAGGGACTCCATGGAGCCCAGCACGGAATCCAGCAATTTCTGATGGCGGGCCCGGTTGCTGTTGTCAGGTCCGAAGTCCTCCAGCGAGAGCTCAAGCAACTCGGCACCCTGACCTTCGAAGAGCAGTTTGGCCAAGGCCTTCATCAGGTCCAGATTGCTGTTCTGCAGGAGCCCCGAGGAACCTCGGAACATCCCCCAGTTCGCCAGGTAGAAACCGATGTGCAGCGCGGTCGTCTCTAGCTGCGTCTTGGATGTCAGGTCGGACCAGTGGGTACGGGAATCGTCCCAGATGTACTCGTACAGGAACTCCCAGGCCTTGAGCCTTGGGTAAAGATTGCCTGGCGCCGGCTGGATGTTGCCGTAGTAGGTCTTGGCGTAGTGATGCACATCGAAAGTCATGGGGCAACGTCCTGTCGAGATGGGGGTGGCATTTTAGTGGCGCATGATCCGCCAGTCGACCATGACGGATGTTCTGCCAACCCGTGTTCATAGGTCGTGCTCATGATCCGCCACGTGTCGCTGTCGGTGGGTAGCAGGTGCTCGATCCGCAGCGAAGCCGCCGCTTTCGCAAGGGAATGTCTCACTAAGGGTTTGGCTATCGCCCGGTATCAACGCGATCGATGTTGGCAGACGCGCCGCGTTCTCTCCCTCTAGTTTGCGCAGGGCGTGCTGGAACCCCGAACAACAATAACGAGGGACCCCGACCATGCCCACCGCCCCCCAAGCGTCCAACGCCTGGCGCATCCTGTTCCTGCTGTTCCTGGCCAACCTGTTCAACTTCTTCGACCGCACCATCCCCGCCATCGTCATCGAGCCGATCCGCCTGGAGTGGCACCTGAGCGACTTCCAGATCGGCATCATCGGCACCGCCTTCACCCTGGTCTACGCCATCGCCGGCCTGCCGCTGGCACGTATCGCCGACACCGGCTCGCGCAGCAAGCTCATGGGCTGGGGCCTGCTGGCGTGGAGCGGGCTGACGGCGGTAAACGGCATGGTCGGCAGTTTCTGGAGCTTCCTGCTGGTGCGCATGGGCGTGGGCATCGGCGAGGCGAGCTATGCGCCCGCCGCCAACTCGCTGATCGGCGACCTGTTTCCCGCCGGGCGGCGGGCAAGGGCGATGGGCATCTTCATGCTTGGCCTGCCGTTGGGCCTGTTGCTGGCGTTCTTCAGCATCGGCGCGATGGTCGAGGCCTTCGCTACCTGGCGCGCACCGTTCTTCATTGCCGCCGTGCCTGGCGTGCTGCTGGCGCTGTTCATCTTCATGATCCGCGAACCCGCGCGCGGTGCGGCGGAGACTGTGGCTATCGCCCAGACCCCGCTCGACCGCCCGCTGCGCCGGGTGCTCAGCGTGCCCACCTTCGCCTGGCTGGTGTTGGCGGGGCTGACCTTCAATTTCGCCACCTATGCCTGCAACTCGTTCATGGTGCCGATGCTGCAGCGTTACTTTGCTCTGACGCTGCACGACGCCGCAGTGGCCACCGGGCTGATCGTCGGCCTCAGCGGCCTGGTGGGCCTGACCCTCGGCGGCTGGGTGGCCGACAAGGTGCACCAACGCTTTGCCAATGGCCGCCTGGTGTTTGCCGCGCTGAGCATGTTGGCGGCCACCCTGTGCACCGCCTGGGCACTGCATGCCGGGCGCATCGAGCTGGGCGTGTTCGTGGCGGTCTTCGGCATTGGCTGGCTGTTCTCGTACAACTTCTATACCTGCGTGTACACCGCCATCCAGGACGTGGTGCAACCGCGCTTGCGGGCCACGGCCATGGCCCTGTTCTTCGCTGGGCTGTACCTGCTGGGCGGCGGGCTGGGGCCGGTGGTGGTCGGCGGGCTGTCCGACCACTTCGCCGTGGCGGCCATGACGGCGGCGGGTGAGGGCGTGATGAACGAGGCGTTCAAGGCACAGGGGCTGCATGACGCGATGTACCTGATACCCGTGGCGCTGATGCTGACGATGGTGTTCCTGCTGGCGGCTTCGCGGTGTTTCAGCCGGGATGCGCAGCGGATGCGCGAGGGGATGGTGCTGGAGGGTGGGGCGGTGGCGGGGCAGGCGGCACAGGCTTGAGTCCGTGCTTACCGGCCGGGACGCCAGCACTTGCTTGTCGAGAAGGTTGGCATTGAGGTTCATCGAGTCCTGACGCCGCGATTGTCACTCAAATCTCGGCGTTGCGGATCACTCGTTGATACGCCGCCGTCATGGCTTGCCATGTTTCGCTGTCGGCGGGCATCAGGTGCTCGATACGCAGCGACGCCACCGTGATGTCCTGCGGCATGCCGAAGGTGGTGAAGGTAGACAGGAAGCGCAGCTCACCCTCGGCAGTGCGCACCCGGGTCAGCACCACTGGAGACATCGGCGTATCCGCCGCCAACGCGGGTGGCACGGGCAAGTCTTGCAGCAGTCTGGCCAGGTCAGGATTGCTCACCGCCTCCCTGGCCGCCCGCTGCCAGGCAATCGCCCGTATCTCGTCTGCATTGATCAGATGATCCCCCAGCCCGCCCGGGCGCAGCAGTGTGTCCAGCAGGTTGAGGCCCGAGGTGCTGCTGGCCAGTACGCCGGCCATTGCGAACAACAGTCCGGCACTGGCATTGGCCGCCGTGATGTCCCAGTTGCTGGCGATGACGATGGCCGGGGCGGGGTTGTTGGCCTGCAGGATGTGCTCCACGGCGTCGTGCACCATCTTCATGGCCGGAGCGTCCGCTGCAGAGGCCATGTAGCGCGGTGCATAGCCCGCCGCGAGGAACACTTCGTTGCAGTGCTCAAGCGGCACCTGCAGCGCGCTGAGCAGGGCATGCAGGGTGCCGGGGCTGGCCTTGGCGCGGCCGGTTTCCACGCAGCTCAGGTGGCGTTGCGAAACACCAGCGAGCAACGCCAGGTTGAGCTGGCTGAGGCCGGCCTGGCGCCGCAGGCGGCGCAGATGCGCGCCCGCGTCGGTGGCGGTGGGCGGGTGCGGGGTGTGGAAGGGAAGAGGGCTCATGCTGCGACTCTGGCTGTCCTTGGCTGAAGCGTTCATGACCTGTGAGGTCATTGCTGCGCAGGCGACTGTATCACTACCGTGAGGCCAACTTCGCCCGCCAGATCGACAGGTATGGAATTCGACCATGAGAGCTGAATGGATCGCGCTGCCGCTGTTGCTGTTGTTTGCCCTTTACACCGGTTGGACCATGGTGATTGCGGAGCAATCACTGATTGCCTTTGGCCTGGAGCTGATGTCCCGGCCGGACACCGCGCAGGTGCTTATCGACCTGTACATGATGGCCGGGCTGGGCTGCGTCTGGATGGTCAGCGACCACCGCAAGCGCGGCGGTTCGCTGCTTGGCGTCATGCCCTATGTGCTGCTGACGCTGGTGTTCGTCTGCATGGGGCCGCTGCTGTACATCGTGGTCAAGGGTGGCATGCCGAGGTACGGGCAATGAACGTCGCCCTGTCGGTCTATGCCTGTTGCGTGGTGGTGCTGTTCATCAAGATGCTGGCGATTTCCTGCTACCAGGGTTACTTCCGTCTGCGTTTCCTGGCCTTCACCAACAGCGAGGATGCGGCAGTGTTCAGACGCTCGGCTTCTCCCTCTGAACTACCGCAAGTCACGCGCGCCGCGCAGGCTTGGCGCAATGACCTGGAGAATATTCCGATGTTCATAGCCTTGGCCGGGCTTGCGGTTGCGCTCGACGCGCCTGCAGCCAGCACCGCTTGGCTCAGTGGCATGTTCACCGTGGCGCGGGTGCTGCATACGGTGACCTACCTGGCGCGGCTCCAGCCCTGGCGGACGCTGAGCTATGGCGTGGGCGTACTGTGCCTGATCGGGTTGGCCACGTTGCTCGTCATACCAGTGTACTCAGCCGTGGCTTTACATTGAATTATTCCAGGCCAATAATTATCGCCATGGAATAATTGCGGATAAACCCATGGCTGACATCTTCCTGCGACCTGAACTGGCGGCCGACATGGCCCGGCAACTGCTCGAGCCGTCCGCGCTGGATATCGGCCTGCGTTCCGGATTGTTCCTGTCTGGCCTGCGGCGCACCGGCAAGACTACCTTCCTCAGGAACGATCTGATCCCGGCGCTGGAGGCCAAGGGCGCGCTGGTGATCTACGTCGACCTGTGGAGCGACACCCAGACCAGCCCGGTGCATCTGGTGCTCGCCGCCGTGCGCAAGGCCCTGCGCGAGCTGCAGACGCCGGCGTCGTCGTTCATGCAGCGGCTCAGGGCCCTGCGCGGCGCCGAGGTGGAGCTGGCCGGGTTCAAGTTCGGCTTCAACCTCGACACCCTGGGCGAGGCGGGCGGCGTGACCTTGGCCCAGGCCCTGGGCGAGGTGGTCGACCAGGCCAAGGCCAATGTGGTGTTGATCGTCGACGAAGTGCAGCACGCCATCACCACCGAAGACGGGCAGCAGATGATGCTGGCGCTGAAGGCCGCGCGTGACGCCATCAACCCACGCCCAGCCCCGGCTGGGCATTTCCTGTTCATCGGCACCGGCTCGCACCGGGCGATGGTCAACGAGCTGACCGCCCGGCGTAACCAGGCCTTCGCCGGTGCCACCAACGTGGCCTATCCGGTACTGGGCGAGGACTATGTGGCGTTCTGGCTTGAACGGCTCGCAGCCGATGGCCTCGACAACCTGCCTTCGCTGGCGGTGGCGACCGAGGCGTTCCAGACGCTGGGCAGCCGCCCCGAAGAGTTCATCCGCGCCCTGCGCCAGTTGATTCATTCGCCCAGCCTGACTTCTGGAGCGGATGTGGTGCTGCCGGTGATCGCCGCCACGCTGCGTTCGGCGGCGGCGGACCTGGAGCTGATGAAGGTCGAGGAACTGGGCGTGCTGGCCCAGGCCATCTTCGCTCGAATTGCCTCGGTGGACGGCGAGACCCGCGGGGTGTTCTCCGCCGAGGCGGCGGCGCAGTACTCGAAGGTCGTCGGGCGTGAAGTGCGGGTGGAGGAGGTGCAGCCCGTGGCCAACGACCTGCTGGCGGCCAATCTGATCATCCGCCGTGGGCATGGGTTGTATGGGGTGACGGATCCGTTCGTGCAGGAGATCTGGCGGGAGCGCCAGGCGATGTTGGGCAAGCGCTGAGTCGGCTGCGGTCGGCGATGCTCAAATGACAAGGATGTTGGTGTGAGTGATACCCCTTCGATTTTCAAAAAACTGGCTGTACGGCTGCTGGGCTTGTGCGTGGTACTTCCCGTGTTGTTGGTTACGGGATACTGGGGCCTGTTCGCCGTGGTCTTGTTCCCAGGGATGATCTACAACGGCTTCGATGACCCTTGGGATTACCAACTGACCCGTATGGGGTTGGTCATCGTAACGGCGATGGGCTTGTGGGGCGTATATACAGGGCTGCGGCTTTATCGGCACTTCCTGCAAAGCACGCGCCCACCAGCGTGGGCCCGCTCTGCCTGGGCGGGGCTGGCATGCGGCACGGTGGCGAATCTGGCGATCCTCGCCTGGTTGCCGGAGTCGTTGCTGTTCCTGGGGTGGCCGTTGATCGGCAGCGCGGCGTTTGCCTTGCTGTTGCACAGCGCCAGGTTTAGCCCGCGCTACCGATGCAGCCCTTGATCAGCCGTTTGTGATCGGTCAGTGCCTGGTTGAAATCACTGAGCGCGAAGCTAACCGGCTTGCTGTTTGGGTAACAGTGCGTGGAGGCATCCACTAATAGGAAACGCCTGATGCCAATGTCAGGTCTCGCTGTCGTAACCCATTTTCAAAGCCTGAGCCTGATCTGCCAGTTCATTCATCGCGGCCCGGCTGATCTTGTCGTGCCTGCCCTTGTAGGCAATCAGGTCGGGGAACGTGATACTCCGCTCACGGTCGGCGCAGGTATGAGGGATTGCACCCTCATCCAGCTGCTTCGCCAGATACTCGCAAGAAACGTTGAGCGCGTGTGGCGCTTCCGAAACGGTCAGCGTGGACTTTTCCATGACAATAGTGCGTTCTGCACCATGGAATTCATCACGAAGTTTCCGATACCCCAACCGCGCATAGAAGCCTTGGGCCGTGATGGACGAAGGAACGCGCAATGCTGTGACGCCGGCTTTGATCGCTGCTGTGTGGATAGCCCTCATCAACTGCCTGCCAATACCTGCCCCATGATGGATCGGCGCGACAAACACTGTCCTGACGACCTCACCATCGAGACTTGCCGTCCCCAGCAGATCGTTCTGCTTGACCGCCACGAACACCACCCGGCTATCGAGCAAGGTACCGACCGCCGCAGGTGAAAAACTCTGTTCTACCTGGGCGATCACCTCTGCCGGGTAATCCTGCGAGTTGGATTCGTGCAGCGCCGCGATCACGAGGAGGCTGATGGCTTGTGCGTCTTCGCGCTTAGCGCGACGGATATGACATTCCATGGACGTATCCCGAACTGATGTCCCCAAAGCCTAACCCGTGTCGAGCGGCCTTGTACTGCGAAGGGGCCGCAAAGCGGCCCCATGCACCTGTGAAGTCAGTGCTTCATCCCCAGCTCCGCATCATCCATCAGCGCCTTGGCCAGCGCGCTCAGGTAATACGATGCCCAGATCAGCTGAGGTTTTTCCTCCATGATCCCGGTGATGGTCAGGTCGCACACGCAGCCCATCAACTCCGAAGCCTGTTCCCGTGCGTGCTGGCAAGGGATGCCGGGTTCGATGCAGAACAGCGGGTCGGTATGCCCTTCACCCTGGTAGAACCGGGTCTTGCCCACGGTGGTGTGGGGCGTGGTGTCGTCTGTGCTCATTGCTCAATCTCCCTGAAATGATCGGTGCCTGGGCGAGCTCTCACAGTTAGATCCGCTATCAGCTACACAGCATCTGCCGCGCAGCCATGCCGATCCCCTGTGGGAGCCGGCTTGCCGGCGATGAGGCCAGCCCAGGCAACCCATGGCTAACGGCCTAGTGCAGTGTCCGAGGCTCCACCTGCGGCATCTGCACCTGAATCAACGCCGATTCGAGCAGCACCCGCAGCGCCTCCATTTCATGCATCGCGGCCATGACCAGAATCGACACGGGCGACTTGGGATGCAGCAGAGCAGCCCGATGCGCCACGGTCTGCGCGCACAGGGCGTACTCCGTGGCCTGGATGATGGTGTCTTCGAGGGAGTGGTGGTTGTGGGGTGGGTCGGGGACGATCTTTAACATAACAATTTCCCTTTGGCGGTGCCGCCACCTGCCTGCTGTCAAACAGTAGGGTGGCAGCTGTACGTGGGTTGACAGACCGGCGGAAATTGCAAAGTTCCGGCGCACGCAAGCGTGCCCGCACGTACAGCTGCCATAAAGGTTGAGCTGCGTGCAATTTGCCGTCACAGCCTGTCAAAGCTGTATCGTTGATGTGCAACGATAGGTCGAGACTAGAGCCCCAATAGGGAGACCGCAACGGAAAAAAGACGGTGGCAGGATATTTGGGAAATGGACTACAAGGAAGAGGTTAAATCTGATTTTAAAGAGGCGAGTCGGAAGCGGTCCTTCTGCCTCAGGGTGAAAGTAAGTTGGCAGGATTCATCGGTTTCTGTTGTTTGAGCTAGACGGGTAAGGCGCCTTGATTTACTAGAAGTTTTGGTTGGGTTGTGGCTATGCGCCGAAGAGTCTGGTGCTGTTTTGATATGTCTAAAGGGAGATTTTTGCTGCAAATTTTTTGTAAATCCATCCTTCGAATGGAAGGCCGTCTATGTGTGTTTCTATTCGAATCCAATCACTATCGATTTTCGATTCTAGAATTGTGATCCTATTAGGCGTGCTGAGTTTGGTAATGGTTTTGTATTTTGTTCCTGGGCCATTTCTTAGATTTATGTTTTCCTTTTTTATTATCCATATTTCACTTGGGTTGCTATTCGTTGTGCTGGTGCTGGCTTGAATTTTACAAATAGTTGATCCAGTTGCATTTGTCTCCCCTCTAGATAGCTGCTTGCAAATTATACCTATAAATGTGTCTATGTCAGCGATGTGGCCAATCGTGCTGAGAATGGCGTATAGCAATACCGCAAGGAAAGGCTTGGAGCTTTCGCTAATTGCTTCGTCTTTAAGAGCGTTAAGTATTTTCTTCTTTAGTTTCTTGTTGGGTGTCGAGCTGTCTAGATTTAAGAATATGGACTCTAGTTTTTTGCGGTTTGAGGCATTGTATTCGGTTAGGATCTCGTTGAGCTGTAATGTGGATGTTAGGAATCTGAAGTGGGTTGAGCCTTTGAAGTCGTCGAAGGTTTTATATAGGTATGTGAGATCTTTCCACGGGTTGAATACCTCAGGGTGAAAAAAGATGTACTTGGTGCCGTCAATGAGGTCGCGCCATTTGGTGGTTGCACTCTTCATTAGCTTGCTCGATGCGAGTTTTTTCCACTGTTCATCGTCAAGCGACATCGCTTGGAGCGTTGCGCCAAGTTGGCTAAGTGGGATAGATTCCATTACTTTGCGTAGAGGTGCCCTTGTGTCAATTGGGAGCGCTGGACGTGGACGTTCGGGACCTACGAAGTCCATGTTGAAGGCTTTTCTTATCCATGATGTGTCTGGTTCTTCGTTCTCTGTCATTTTAGTCTCGGTTAAGAGTAGGTGCCTCTTTATCGCCCAAAGCCAGTAGGGACTGTAGGGGTATAGTCTGCTTTTACTCTAAAAACGCCGCCTCCAACAACTGCCTCGTATACCCATGCCGCGGCTCATGAAATATAGCCCCCGCATCCCCCTGTTCCACCACCTGCCCATGCTTGATCACCATCAACTGATGACTCAACGCCTTGACCACCGCCAGGTCATGGCTGATAAACAGATAGGTCAGGTTGTACTTAACCTGCAAATTCCGCAGCAACTCAACCACCTGCCGCTGCACCGTCCGATCCAGCGCCGAGGTCGGCTCATCCAGCAAAATCAACGCCGGCTTCAACACAAGCGCCCGAGCAATCGCAATCCGCTGCCGCTGCCCGCCAGAAAACTCATGGGGATACCGATGCCGCGTCCGCGGATCCAGCCCCACTTCCTCCAACGCCGCGATAATCGCCGCTTCCTGCTCAGCTGGCGTGCCGATCTTGTGAATCCGTAACCCTTCGCCAACGATATCCGCCACGCACATGCGTGGGCTCAGGCTGCCAAAGGGGTCCTGAAACACCACTTGCATCTCCCGCCGCAGCGGCCGCACTTCCTTCTGGTTCAGCCCCTCAAGATTCTGCCCATGGAAACGAATCCCACCCTGGCTGGAAATCAACCGCAAGATGGCCAGCCCCAAGGTGGACTTGCCCGAGCCACTCTCGCCAACAATGCCCAGCGTCTGGCCCTGGGGCAGGCTGAAGTTCACCCCGTCCACGGCCTTCACATGGTCCACGGTGCGGCGCAGCAGCCCCTTCTTGATCGGGAACCACACCTTCAGGTCCTTCACCTCCAGCAACGGCGCGCCTTCGGCATTCGCAGCCGGTGCACCGCTGGGCTCGGCATTGATCAGCATCTGCGTATACGGATGCTGCGGCTTGCTGAACAGCGTGGCGCAGTCGGCCTGCTCGACGATCTTGCCGCACTGCATCACGCACACGCGGTGGGCGATGCGGCGTACCAGGTTGAGGTCGTGGCTGATCAGCAGCAGGGCCATGCCGAGGCGCGCCTGCAACGACTTGAGCAGGTCGAGGATCTTCAACTGCACGGTCACGTCGAGCGCCGTGGTGGGCTCGTCGGCAATCAGCAGTTCGGGTTCGTTGGCCAGGGCCATGGCGATCATCACCCGCTGGCGCTGGCCACCGGACAGCTCGTGGGGCAGGGCTTTCAGGCGCTTGTGCGGCTCGGGAATGCCGACCAGTTCCAGCAGCTCCAGGGTGCGCGCCGTGGCGGCCTTGCCGGTGAGGCCCTTGTGCAGCGAGAGGATCTCGTTGATCTGCTTCTCGATGCTGTGCAGCGGGTTCAGCGAGGTCATCGGCTCCTGGAAGATCATCGCGATGCGGTTGCCGCGAATGCGCTGCATGGGCTTCTCGCCCAGGTGCAGCAGGTCCTTGCCTTGGTAATGGATGGTGCCAGAAGGATGCCGCGCCAGCGGGTAGGGCAGCAGGCGCAGGATCGAGTGGGCGGTCACCGACTTGCCCGAGCCGCTTTCGCCAACCAGGGCCAGGGTCTCGCCCTTGCGGATGTCGAAGCTGATGCCATCGACCACGCGGTTGACCTGCTCGCCAGTGACGAACTCCACCGCCAGGTCGCGGACTTCGATCAGGGTGTCTTGGCTCATGTCATTTCCTCGGGTCGAAGGCGTCGCGGGCGGATTCACCGATGAATACCAGCAGGCTCAGCATCACCGCCAGCACGGCAAAGGCGCTGATGCCCAGCCACGGGGCTTGCAGGTTGGACTTGCCCTGGGCCACCAGCTCGCCCAGCGAGGGGGAGCCGGCGGGCAGGCCGAAGCCGAGGAAGTCCAGGGCGGTGAGGGTGCCGATGGCGCCGGTGAGGATGAACGGCATGAAGGTCATGGTCGAGATCATCGCGTTGGGCAGGATATGCCGGTACATGATCGGGCCGTTGCGCATGCCCAGGGCGCGGGCGGCGCGCACGTATTCCAGGTTGCGCCCGCGCAGGAACTCGGCGCGCACCACGTCCACCAGGCTCATCCACGAGAACAGCAGCATGATGCCCAGCAACCACCAGAAGTTGGGCTGCACGAAACTGGCGAGGATGATCAGCAGGTACAGCACCGGCAGGCCGGACCAGATCTCCAAGAAGCGCTGGCCGGCGAGGTCCACCCAGCCGCCGTAGAAGCCCTGCAGGGCGCCGGCGATTACACCGATGATCGAGCTGGCGATGGTCAGCGTCAGGGCGAACAGCACCGAGATGCGGAAGCCGTAGATCACCCGGGCCAGCACGTCGCGGCCCTGGTCGTCGGTGCCCAGCAGGTTGTCGGTGGAGGGCGGCGCGGGGGCGGGCACTTTCAGGTCGTAGTTGATGCTCTGGTAGCTGTAGGGTATCGGCGCCCACAGCACGAAGGCGTCTTTCTTGGCCAGCAACTCGCGGATATACGGGCTCTTGTAGTTGGCCTCCAGCGGGAACTCGCCGCCGAAGGTGGTTTCCGGGTAGCGCTTGAAGGCCGGGAAGTACCATTCGCCGTCGTAGCGCACGGCGATGGGCTTGTCGTTGGCGATGAACTCGGCGCCCAGGCTGAGCACGAACAGCACCAGGAAGATCCACAGCGACCACCAGCCGCGGCGGTTGGCCTTGAAGCGCTCGAAGCGCCGGCGGTTTAGAGGGGAGAGGGCCATGTCAGTGCTCCCGGCTGGCGAAGTCGATGCGTGGATCGACCAGGGTGTAGGTGAGGTCGCCGATCAGCTTCACCACCAGACCGAGCAGGGTGAAGATGAACAAGGTGCCGAACACCACCGGGTAGTCGCGGTTGATCGCCGCTTCGAAACTCATCAGGCCCAGGCCGTCGAGGCTGAATATCACCTCGATCAGCAGGGACCCTGTGAAGAAGATGCCGATGAACGCCGAGGGGAAGCCGGCGATCACCAGCAGCATGGCGTTGCGGAACACATGGCCGCAGAGCACGCGGGTGCGGCTCAGGCCCTTGGCCTTGGCGGTGACCACGTACTGCTTGTTGATCTCGTCGAGGAAGCTGTTCTTGGTCAACAGGGTCATGGTGGCGAAGTTGCCGATCACCAGGGCGGTGATGGGCAGCACCAGGTGCCAGAAGTAGTCGAGCACCTTGCCGGTGGTGCTGAGCTCGTCGAAGTTGTTGGAGGTCAGCCCGCGCAACGGGAACCAGTCGAAGTAGCTGCCGCCGGCGAACAGCACGATCAGCAGGATGGCGAACAGGAATGCCGGGATGGCGTAGCCGACAATGATCGCCGAGCTGGTCCACACGTCGAAGTGGCTACCGTGGCGCACCGCCTTGGCGATCCCCAGCGGGATCGACACCAGGTACATGATCAGTGTGCTCCATAGCCCCAGCGAGATGGACACGGGCATCTTCTCGGCGATCAGGTCGATGACCTTGGCGTCGCGGAAGAAGCTGTTGCCAAAATCCAGCTGGGCGTAGTTCTTGACCATGATCCACAACCGTTCGGGCGCGGATTTGTCGAAGCCGTACATGCGCTCGATCTCGGCGATCAGCGCCGGGTCCAAGCCTTGTGCGCCACGGTAGTTGGAGCCGGCCACCGAGACTTCGGCGCCGCCGCCGGCGATGCGGCTGGTGGCGCCGTCGAAGCCTTCGAGCTTGGCGATCATCTGTTCCACCGGGCCGCCGGGGGCGGCCTGGACGATGATGAAGTTGATGATGAGGATGCCGAACAGGGTGGGGATGATCAGCAGCAGGCGCCGCAGGATATAAGCCAGCATGTCAGTTGGCCTCATCCGGAACGGTGGCTTCGCTTACCGCGGGCGTGACGTCGGGTTTGATCCACCAGGTGTCGATACCGATGTCGTACTTGGGTGATACGGCGGGGTGGCCGATATGGTTCCAGTAGGCCACGCGCCAGGTCTTGATGTGCCAGTTGGGGATCACGTAGTAACCCCATTGCAGTACACGGTCCAGGGCGCGGCAGTGCTCGATCAGGCTCTGCCGGGAGTCGGCGTTGATCAACTGCTCCACCAGCTGGTCGATGGCAGGGTCGCGCAGGCCGATGAAATTGCGGCTGCCGGGGTTGTCGGCGGCGGCGCTGTTCCAGTACTCGCGCTGCTCGTTGCCGGGCGAGTTGGATTGCGCGAAGCCGCCGACGATCATGTCGTAGTCACGCGAGCGCAGGCGGGTGATGTACTGCGACACGTCCACGCGGCGGATCTCGAGGTTGATGCCAAGGTCCGCGAGGTTGCGCTTGAACGGCAGCAGCACGCGCTCGAACTGGGTCTGGGCCAGGAGGAACTCGATGGTCATCGGCTTGCCGTCTTTATCGACCATCTTGTCGTCGACGACCTTCCAGCCGGCCTCCTGCAGCAGCTTGTAGGCCTGGCGCTGCTGGTCGCGGATCATGCCGCTGCCGTCGGTGACCGGGTTGTGGAAGGCGCCGTTGAACACTTCGGCCGGCACCTTGCCGCGCAGCGGCTCGAGGATCTTCAGCTCGGCGGGGCTGGGCAGGCCGCTGGCGGCCATTTCGGAGTTCTCGAAGTAGCTGCCGGTGCGGGTGTAGGCGCCGTTGAACAGCTGCTTGTTGGTCCATTCGAAGTCCAGCAGCAGGCTGATGGCGTGGCGCACGCGGATGTCCTGGAACATCGGCTTGCGCAGGTTGAAGATGAAGCCCTGCATGCCGACGGGGTTGCCGTTGGGCAGCTCTTCCTTGATCAGCCGGCCATCGCGCACGGCGGGCACGTCGTAGGCGGTGGCCCAGTTCTTCGCGCTCACCTCCAGGCCGTAGTCGAACTGGCCGGCCTTGAGTGCTTCGAGGGCGACGGTGTTGTCGCGGTAGGAGTCGAAGGTCATCACATCGAAATTGTAGAAGCCGCGGTTGATCGGCAGGTCCTTGGCCCAGTAGTCCTTGACCCGCTCGTAGCGGATCGAGCGGCCGGCCTTCACCTCGGCGACCTTGTACGGGCCGCTGCCGAGCGGGATCTCCAGGTTGCCGCGGTCGAAGTCGCGGCCTTGGTACCAGTGCTTGGGCAGCACCGGCAGCTGGCCGAGGATCAGCGGCAGCTCGCGGTTGTTGTTGTGCTTGAACTTGAACAGCACCGTGAGCGGCGCTTCGGCGACTACTTCTGCGACGTCGGCGTAGTACTGGCGGTACAGCGGCGCGCCGTCCTTGATCAGGGCGTTGAAGGTGAATACCACGTCCTCGGCGCGCATCGGGTGGCCGTCGTGGAAGCGTGCCTCGGGGCGCAGGTAGAAGCGCACCCAGCTGTTGTCGGGGGCCTTTTCGATCTTGCCGGCCACCAGGCCGTACTCGGTGAAGGGCTCGTCCAGGCTCTGGCGCATCAGGGTGTCGTAGATGGCGCCGACGTTGTCGGCGGGCACGCCCTTGTTGATGAACGGGTTGAGGCTGTCGAAGCCGCCGAAGCTGGACTGGCGGAAGGTGCCGCCCTTCGGTGCGTCGGGGTTGACGTACTCGAAGTGCTTGAAGTTGGCCGGGTATTTCGGTGCCTCGTCGTACAGGGTCAGGGCGTGTTGCGGGGCGGCCACGGCCGGGAGCGTGAGGCAGGTCAGCAGCAGGCTCGCGGCCAGGCGGCGCAGGGTCGGCGTCATTTGGCTTTCTCCGAAGGCTTCTTGATCCACCAGCTGTTCAGCCCGAGGGTGTAGGGCGGCGTGGTGACGAAGGCGAACCGGTTGCGGTAGGCCAGGCGGTGATTGTCGAGGTACCAGTTGGGGATCATGTAGTACTGCCATGAGAGCACGCGGTCCAGGGCGCGCGCGGCGGCAATCTGGTCATCGCGGCTGCGGGCGGCGAGCAAGGTGTCGAGCAGGTGGTCGACCACCGGGTCCTTCACGCCAGCATAGTTCTTGCTGCCCTTGGTGGCGGCCTGGCTTGAGTGGAAATACAGCCACTGTTCAAGGCCCGGGCTCAGGGTCTGGTTCAGGGTCATCAGGATCATGTCGAAATCGAACTGGTCGAGCCGTTGTTTGTACTGGGCGCGGTCCACGGTGCGCAAGCGCGCATCGATGCCGATGCTGGCCAGATTTTCGACATAAGGTTGCAGGATGCGTTCGAGGTTGGGGTTCACCAGCAGCAGCTCCAGCCTGAACGGTTGGCCTTTGCTGTCGACCAGGCGCTGGCCGTTGAGCTTCCAGCCGGCCTGGGCGAACAGGGCCAGGGCCTGGCGCAGGGCGGGGCGGCTGATGCCGCTGCCGTCGGTGTGGCTGACCTGGTAGGGCTCGGTGAACAGCTTGTCCGGCAACTGGTCGCGGAATGGCTTGAGCAGCAGCCATTCCTTGCCGGTGGGCAGGCCGCTGGCGGTGAAGTCGCTGTTCGGGTAATAGCTGGTCGAGCGGCGGTAGGCGCTGCTGAACAGGGCGCGGTTGGTCCACTCGAAGTCGAGCATCAGGCCTAGCGCCTGGCGCACCCGTGGGTCGCTGAACGCGGCGCGGCGACTGTTCATGAACAGGCCTTGGGTTTGCGTGGGGATCTTGTGCGGAATCTGCGCCTTGATCACCTCGCCACGGCGTACGGCGGGGAAGTTGTAGCCGTTGGCCCAGTTCTTCGCCTGGTGCTCGATGTAGATGTCGAATTCACCGGCCTTGAACGCTTCGAAGGCCACGGTGGCGTCGCGGTAGAACTCGTATTCGACGCGCTTGAAGTTGTACTTGCCGCGGTTAACCGCCAGGTCCTTGCCCCAGTAGTTCTTCACCCGTTCGAACACCAGGCGCCGGCCCGGCTGCACCTCGGTGATGCGGTACGGGCCGCTACCCAGTGGTGGTTCGAAGGTGGTGGCCTTGAAGTCGCGCTTGGCCCAGTAGTGCTTGGGCAGCACCGGCATCTCGCCCAGGCGCAGGATCAGCAGCGGGTTGCCAGCGCGCTTGAACACGAAGCGGATGCGCAGCGGGCCGAGGATATCGACCCGGGCCACTTCCTGCAGGTTGGTGCGGTAGATCGGGTGGCCGTCCTTGAGCAGCGTGCGGTAGGAAAACGCCACGTCCTGCGCGGTGATCGGCACGCCATCGTGGAAGCGCGCCTCGGGGCGCAGGTTGAACACCACCCAGCTGCGGTCCTCGCTGTACTCGACCGAGCGGGCGATCAGGCCGTAGCTGGAGGTGGGTTCGTCGCCGGACGGGTCGTACATGCCGGTGCCGACCATCAGCGGCTCGTTCAGCTCGTTGATGCCGTACTGCAGGAAGTTGGGCGTGGTGACCGGGCTCGAGCCCTTGAAGGTGTAAGGGTTGAGCGTGTCGAAGGTGCCGAAGGCCATGGCCCGCAACGTGCCGCCTTTGGGGGCTTGCGGGTTGACCCAGTCAAAGTGGGTAAAGCTGGCCGGGTACTTGAGCGTGCCGAACTGCGCGTATCCGTGGCTTTCGCTCACCATCGCGACGGCGGGGAAGCTCAAGGCCAGGCTGAGTGACAGCAGGAGGGGACGTATCAAGTCGGCATCCGATCCAGAGGGCGTTGGGCTTGGTTCGGGGTACAGTAACAGCTTGTCTGGAATGGAAAAAGGGTAGGGCGCGGGGCTTTGCTTCAGCCTTCAAAGCATCGTGGGGCCAGCCCGCTCCCACGCCGATCGTGACTGGCGTGGGAGCGGGGCTGGCCCCGCTATCGAGGTATCAGCGCGCGAGGTAGACGGTCAGGGTCTGGCCTGGCTTGAGCGCATGCCCGGTACGTGGGTTCCAGCGCTTGAGGTGCTTCATCTCGACGTTGAAGCGCTTGGCCACCAGGTAGTACGAGTCGCCCTTACGCACCTTGTACTGGGTGGAGCGTTGCTTGGAGTCGGCCACGCGGTTGGCTGCCGCGCTCGGCGCGCTGCCGCCACGCAGGGCCAGGACCTGGCCGACCTTGAGGCTGTTGCCGCGGATGCGGTTCCAGCTTTGCAGCTGCTTGACCGACACCCGGTTGGCCTTGGCGATGCTGCCCAGGTTGTCGCCACGCTTGACCCGGTAGCTGCGCGCCGCAGGCGCCTTGGCCTCGGCCAGGGCGGCCTGGAACACGGCCTTGTTCGGTTGCAGGCTGACCAGTTCCTCGGGCTTGAGGTTGGACATGCGGTCGCTGAGCAGTTGCGCCTTGGCGGTCGGCACCAGCAGTTGTTGTGGGCCGTCCACGGTCATGCGCTTCTTGAAGGCAGGGTTGAGCTGGATCAGTTCGTCTTCGTCGATGTCGGCGAAGGCGGCCACGCGGGACAGGTCGAGGCGGTCGTTGATGGCGACGGCTTCGAAGTACGGCTCGTTGGCAATGGGGTTCAGGTTGACCCCGTAGGCGGCCGGGGTGTTGACCACCTGCGACAGGGCCAGCAGCTTGGGCACGTAGTCGCGGGTTTCCTGCGGCAGCGGCAGGTTCCAGTAGTCGGTCGGCAGGCCCAGGCGCTCGTTGCGCTCGATGGCGCGGCTGACGGTGCCTTCACCGGCGTTGTAGGCCGCCAGGGCCAGCAGCCAGTCGCCGTTGAACATGTCATGCAGGCGGTTCAGGTAATCCAGCGCGGCGTTGGTCGAGGCGGTGACGTCGCGACGGCCATCGTAGAAGTTGGTCTGGCGCAGGTTGAAGTGGCGCCCGGTGGACGGGATGAACTGCCACATGCCGGCGGCATGCGCCCGGGAGTAGGCCATCGGGTTGTAGGCGCTCTCGATGGCCGGCAGCAGGGCCAGTTCCAGCGGCATGTCGCGTTCTTCGAGGCGCTCGACGATGTAGTGCAGGTAGAGGCTGCCGCGCTCGCCGGCGTTCTCGAGGAACGACGGGTTGCTGGCGAACCACAGGCGCTGCTGTTCGATGCGCGGGTTGACGTCCATGCCGTCCTGCAGGGCGAAGCCCTGGCGCATGCGCTCCCAGACGTCCTGCGGCGGTGCCTGCTCCTTGGGCTTGACCACCAGCGGCGCTGGTTTGTGCTTGATCCGCGCCTGATAGTTGTGCGCGCGAACGCTGTCGGCTTCGTCCAGCTGACGGGTGCTCTGGCAGCCGACCAGGGTGGCGGCCAGCGCCAGTGCACTGATCTGGGCCAGTCGCGTCAGGGCGACCGAATGAGAGGTTCTGCGGCTACGGGAAGACATCGGCTGGGACGGTTATCCGGGCGAAAAAGTTGGGCGATTCTAGAAACCGCTCCCCGCCGGGTCAACCATCGGGCCTATGATGCGATATATCTTGGGGTTATCAGAACACGTCCTTCCAAGACCTCAAGGCAGCAAAAACAGTGGCTTGGCTGGGGTTGGAATGTCCCTTCCATTCGTCTGCTTTTTGTTTAACGAATGTTTCAGCGGTGCGCAAAAACGGGTTGGTCAGGCGCTCCAGGCCAATGTTGGAGGGCAAGGTAATGCGATTGTCGGCGCGCAACCGGGTAACGTCCTCGAACCGTTGGCGAACGTGTTCATTGTCGGGTTCCACGGCACGGGCGAATCGCAGGTTGCTCAGGGTGTATTCGTGGGCGCAGTACACTTCGGTCGCGGCGGGCAGGGCGGCCAGGCGTTGCAGCGAATGGTGCATCTGCTCGGGCGTGCCTTCGAACAAGCGGCCGCAGCCGGCGGCGAACAGGGTATCGCCACTGAACAGTAGCGGTGTGGGCGATTGCGCAGTGTAATAGGCGATGTGCCCCAGGGTGTGGCCGGGCATGGCCAGGACCTCGAAGGCCAGGCCCAGCACCTCGATGCGTGCGCCGTCTTCCAGGGCGATATCGCGGCCCGGGATAGGTTCGCTGGCAGGGCCGTACACCTGGGCGCCGGTGGCCTGTTTCAACGCTTCGACGCCGCCGACGTGGTCATGGTGGTGGTGGGTGACGAGGATCGCCTGCAATGCCCAGTCCGGGTGCTGCTCCAGCCATGCGCGCACCGGCCCGGCGTCACCGGGGTCGACCACTGCGCAGCGGCGATTGGCAGTATCCTGTAACAACCAGATGTAGTTGTCGTTGAAAGCGGGTAGGGCATCGATCTGTATCATGTGCGGATCCGTATCGCCAAGCCTGGACATTGAGGGCATCTTAGCCGCGATGGCGCGAGCGGAGAACCTTCGAGGGAGAACGCAATGACCGACCAAGCCTTCGCCCAGGCCGACCCCGACTGGGTCGAGCTGATCCGCCTGGCCCGCGACTGGTTCGATGGGCCTCTTGGGCAGTTGATGCTCAAGGAGGAGGAAAAGTTGCTCGAAGAAGAGCTGCGGCGCTTCTTCGGTGGCTACCTTGTGCACTACGGCCCCTGCGCCGAACCTCCGCCCAATGCCCCGCAGGTGCAGCGCAACGTGCGCCTGGGCGCGCCGCTGCCGGGGGTGGAGATCGTCTGCGAGGAGCAGGCCTGGCCGCTGTCGGAGCACGCCGCCGACGTGGTGGTGCTGCAGCATGGCCTGGACTTCAGCCTGTCTCCCCACGGGCTGCTGCGTGAGGCCGCCAGTTCCGTGCGCCCGGGGGGGCACCTGCTGATCATCGGGATCAACCCCTGGAGCAGTTGGGGCGTGCGTCATTTCTTCAGCCACGGGGCCTTGCGCAAGGCCCGTTGCATCTCGCCGTCGCGGGTTGGCGACTGGCTCAACCTGCTGGGCTTCGCGCTGGAGAAACGCCGCTTCGGGTGTTATCGTCCGCCGCTTGCCTCGCCGGCCTGGCAACAGCGCCTGGCTGGCTGGGAGCGCGTGGCCGGGGGCTGGCAAACTGCCGGCGGCGGTGTCTACCTGCTGGTGGCGCGCAAGATGGTGGTGGGCCTGCGGCCGTTGCGTCTGGAGCGCCGCGAGCCGATGGGCAAGCTGCTGCCGCTGCCGCTGGCCAAGGTCAACCGCAGCGCCACCCATCCCGAATCCGAAAAGCACTGAACATGAGTGGTACATGAGCGATAGCGTCGAGATCTACACCGATGGTGCCTGCAAGGGCAACCCTGGCCCAGGCGGCTGGGGTGTGCTGATTGTCTACAAGGGCGTCGAGAAGGAATTGTGGGGCGGCGAGCGCGAGACCACCAACAACCGCATGGAGCTGATGGCGGCGATCGAGGGGCTCAAGGCGCTCAAGCGCGAGTGCGAGGTGCTGCTGACCACCGACTCGCAATACGTCATGAAGGGCATCAACGAGTGGATGGTCAATTGGAAGAAGCGCGGTTGGAAGACCGCCGCGAAAGAGCCGGTGAAGAACGCTGACCTGTGGGTGCAGCTCGATGAGCAGGTCAACCGGCACAAGGTGACCTGGAAGTGGGTCCGTGGGCATATCGGCCATCCGGGCAACGAGCGGGCCGACCAGCTGGCCAATCGTGGGGTTGATGAGGTTCGCGCGCAACGTTGATTGTGTTGCGGGCAATCGCGGGGCAAGTCGGGTCGCCGCATCGCCGCTCCCACGAGATGACTGCTGGCTGCGTGGGAGCGGGCTTGCCCCGCGATGACCGCAAAACGGCCCCGATTTCGTTATACTCCCACCCCGAATTCAAGCACCGCCAGTTGGAGTCCCCGCGTGGAGCAGCAGCAAGACAAACGGTTCGTCATCCTCGACACCGAGACCACCGGCATGCCGGTGGCCGAAGGCCACCGCATCATCGAGATCGGTTGCGTCGAGGTCGTGGGCCGGCGCCTGACCGGGCGGCACTTCCATGTCTACCTGCAGCCCGACCGCGAGAGTGACGAGGGCGCGATCAACGTCCACGGCATCACCGATGCTTTCCTGGTCGGCAAACCGCGTTTCGGCGATGTGGCCGAGGAGTTCTTCGAGTTCATCCAGGGCGCCACCCTGGTCATCCACAACGCGGCGTTCGACGTCGGCTTCATCAACAACGAGTTCGCCCTGATCGGCCAGCAGGATCGTGCCGATATCTCGCAGCATTGCCCGATCCTCGACACCCTGATGATGGCGCGCTCGCGCCACCCGGGGCAGCGCAACAGCCTCGATGCCCTGTGCAAACGCTACGGCATCGACAACTCCGGCCGTGAGCTGCACGGCGCACTGCTCGACTCGGAACTGCTGGCAGACGTCTACCTGGCGATGACCGGTGGCCAGACCAGCTTGTCGCTGGCGGGCGAAGGGGCGGGCGACGAGGATGGGCAGGGCGGCACCGGCAGTGAAATCCGCCGTATCGTCGGGCGTGCGCCGGGGCGGGTGATCATGGCCAACGAGGAAGAGCTCGAGGCCCATGCCGAGCGGCTGGCGGCCATCGCCAAGTCGGCGGGTGGGCCGTCGATGTGGCAGGCATTGACCGAGCCAGCGGCCAGCTGACTCGAAGGCCGGCCCGGCCCCATCGCTGGCCAGCCAGCTCCCACAGGGACCGCATTCTGCGTTGCACCTTGTGAGAGCCGGCCTGGCGATGACAGCATCACACTCGACTACCCTGAGGGAAATTACCCGCAGAGGTAGCCGCCCGATGTACAAGGACCTGCAGTTCCCGATCCTCATCGTCCACCGGGCCATCAAGGCCGACAGCGTCGCTGGCGAGCGGGTGCGCGGCATTGCCGATGAACTGGTGCGTGACGGCTTCGCCATCCTCGCCGCCGCCGACCAGGCCGAAGCGCGGCTGGTGGCTGCCACTCATCATGGCCTGGCCTGCATGCTGATCGCCGCCGAGGGCGTCGGCGACAACAGCCGGCTGCTGCACAACATGGCCGAGCTGATCCGCCTGGCGCGGCTGAGGGCGCCCAACCTGCCGATCTTCGCCCTGGGCGAGCAGGTCACCCTGGAGAATGCCCCGGCCGAGGCCATGGGTGAACTGAACCAGCTGCGCGGCATTCTCTATCTGTTCGAAGACACCGTGCCGTTTCTCGCCCGCCAGGTGGCGCGGGCCGCGCATAACTACCTCGACGGCCTGCTGCCGCCTTTCTTCAAGGCCCTGGTGCAGCACACCGCACAATCCAATTACTCCTGGCACACACCGGGCCACGGCGGTGGCGTGGCTTACCGCAAGAGCCCGGTGGGGCAGGCCTTCCATCAGTTCTTCGGTGAAAACACCCTGCGCTCGGACCTGTCGGTCTCGGTGCCGGAACTGGGCTCGCTGCTCGACCACACTGGCCCGCTGGCCGCCGCCGAGGCGCGGGCGGCACGCAACTTCGGCGCCGACCATACCTTCTTCGTCATCAATGGCACCTCCACCGCCAACAAGATCGTCTGGCACGCCATGGTCGGGCGCGGTGACTTGGTGCTCGTGGACCGCAACTGCCACAAGTCGGTGGTGCACGCGATCATCATGACTGGCGCCATTCCTATCTACCTGTGCCCGGAACGCAACGAGCTGGGCATCATCGGACCCATACCTCTTGATGAGTTCAGCCAGGTGTCGATCCAGGCAAAGATCCAGGCCCACCCGCTGGCCCAGGGAAAGCCTGCAAAGATCAAGCTGGCCGTGGTCACCAACTCCACCTACGACGGCCTGTGCTACCACGCCGGGATGATCAAGCAGGCACTGGGCGCCAGCGTCGAGGTGCTGCACTTCGACGAGGCCTGGTTCGCCTACGCTGCCTTCCATGAATTCTTCGCCGGCCGTTACGCCATGGGCACGCCGCGTGCCGACGATGGACCGCTGCTATTCAGCACCCATTCCACCCACAAGCTGCTGGCGGCCTTCAGCCAGGCCTCGATGATCCATGTGCAGGACGGTGCCAGCCGCCAGTTGGACCGTGACCGTTTCAACGAAGCGTTCATGATGCATATCTCCACCTCGCCGCAGTACAGCATCCTCGCCTCGCTGGACGTCGCCTCGGCGATGATGGAGGGCCCGGCGGGGCGTTCGCTGTTGCAGGAGATGTTCGACGAGGCCCTGAGCTTTCGCCGGGCGCTGGCCAACCTGCGCGAGCACCTCGCCGCCGATGACTGGTGGTTCAGCATCTGGCAGCCGCCGACGGCGCAGGCCAGCGAGCTGCAGGCGGTGGACTGGCTGCTGCAACCGGGGGCCGAGTGGCATGGCTTTGGCGGGCTGGGCGACGACTATGTCTTGCTCGACCCGCTCAAGGTCACCCTGGTGATGCCGGGCGCTGCTGGCGCAGCGGATGGCCATGGAATTCCCGCGGCAGTGGTGGGCAAGTTTCTCTGGGAGCGCGGGCTGGTGGTGGAAAAGACCGGCCTGTACAGCTTCCTGGTGCTGTTTTCGATGGGGATCACCAAGGGCAAGTGGAGCACGCTGCTCACCGAGCTGCTGGAGTTCAAGCGCCACTACGACGCCAATACCGCCCTGGCCGACTGCCTGGCCAGCGTGATGATGGAGCAGCCGTCACGCTACCAAGGGCTGGGGCTGCGCGACCTGTGCCAGCAACTGCATGGTTTCTACCGTGGCAATGCCACGTCCAGGCAGCTCAAGCTGCTGTTCACCCGTTTACCGGAGGTGGCGATGACTCCGGCCGAGGCCTATGACCGGATGGTGCGCGGGGAGGTGGAGGCGGTGCCTATCGAGCATCTGCTGGGCCGGGTCGCGGCGGTGATGCTGGTGCCCTATCCCCCGGGAATCCCGTTGATCATGCCGGGCGAGCGCTTCACCGAGGCGACCCGTTCGATCCTGGTCTACCTGGACTGCGCCCGGGCCTTCGACCAGGGTTTCCCAGGCTTCGTCGCCGACGTGCACGGCCTGCAGCGGGAAGGGCAGCTGTATACGGTGGACTGCGTCAAGGAATGCGAATGATCTCGACGCCGGTCTGGGCCAGCTCGAAACGGTCGTCGCCCAGGTGATTGACGCGGTCGCCGATAGCCAGGCGATAGCTGGTAACCGGCGCGCCGAGGGTGCTGCCGTCGGCCTGGAGGGTGGACTCCTGGAACTCGTGGACCGGGTAGATACGGCCTTCGGCGTCGCGGGCGTGGAACTGGCCGACCATTACTGCTGCCATTTAGGTGGAAACCTCTGAATCGTGTAGGAAATGTCTGTAGACATAGACCAGTGAAACGCCCGGGAAGTTTTCAGCCGAATGGAAAAAAACCGCGAAGCCGAGGAACGGTCATCTATAACTAACTGGTCCCATTCCCAGAGCAGAGGTTGCAAAACGCCATGAGCCAGGTCTATTCGGTAGCGGTCGTCGTCGGCAGCTTGCGCAAGGACTCCTACAACCGCAAGGTGGCCCGCGCGCTGTCTGAGCTGGCGCCGTCCAGCCTTGCCCTGCGAATCGTCGAGATCGGCGACCTGCCGTTGTACAACGAAGATGTCGAGGCCGAGGGCGCCCCTGAGGCGTGGAAACATTTCCGCGACGAGATCCGCCGCAGCGACGCGGTGCTGTTCGTCACGCCGGAATACAACCGTTCGGTGCCGGGGGGGTTGAAAAATGCCATCGATGTAGGATCGCGTCCCTATGGGCAGAGCGTGTGGGCTGGCAAGCCGGCGGCGGTGGCCAGCGTGTCGCCGGGGGCGATCGGCGGGTTTGGTGCCAATCATGCGGTGCGCCAGTCGCTGGTGTTCCTCGATATGCCGTGCATGCAGATGCCCGAGGCTTACCTCGGTGGGGCGGCAACGTTGTTCGATGACAGTGGCAAGTTGAGCGAAAAGACCCGGCCGTTCCTGCAGGGGTTCATCGACAAGTTTGCCTCGTGGGTGAAGCTTAACCGGGCGGTCTGAAGATGCCTCATCGCCGGCAAGCCGGCTCCTGTGGGAGCCGGCTTGCCGGCGATGGCCATCACGCGGACGATCAGCAAGCCTGCGGCATCTCCCCCTTGGCCAACCGCCGGTTGATATCGGCGATCACCTCGGGCAGCTCGTTGATGGTGTCGATCAGGTAGTGCGGGCGCGACCCTGCAAACATCGCGTGAATGCGCTTGCGCTCGCTCTCCAGCTTTTCCGCGCTCAAGGCCTGGTAACCTTCCCAGGTCAGCCCCAGGGCATTGCCCGAACACACCAGTGCCACGGTCCACATCCCGGCGCGGCGGCCTTCGAGAATGCCCGGCACGGTGTCGTCGACCTTCACGCAGGCGGCCACATCGTCGATGCCCAGGGCAATCACGTTGGCCAGCGCCTGGGCGGGCCACGGGCGGCCGTTCGGTGTCTCGTCGGTGGCCACCACGTGGTCGGCCACATAGCCGTTCTGCGCTGCCAGCTCGACCACCTTGTCCATCACCACCTTCGGGTAGCCCGAGCAGGAGCCGATTTTCAGGCCGTCCTTGCGCAGCCCGGTCAGGGTGTCCAGGGCGCCGGGGATCAGCGCCGAATGCACGGCGATCTTCTCAATCTGCAGCGGCATGAAGCGCTCGTAGATGGCGGTCACATCGTCATCGGTCGGCGTGCGGCCGAACACCTTGCGGTAGCGCTCAGCGATCTCCGGCACGTCGCACAGGGTGCGGATGTGGTCCCACTTGCCCATGCCCATCGGGCCACGGGCCTCTTCGATGGAGACCTGTACGTCGAACTCGGCGAAGGCTTCGACGAAGATCTGCGTCGGAGCGAACGAGCCGAAATCGACCACGGTGCCGGCCCAGTCGAGGATGGCGGCTTGCAGCTGGGTGGGGTTGCTGTAGTTCATGTGCGCGTTTTCCTTGAATTGGGTGGGCAGAGGGTCAGATGTCCAGCACTTCCATTTCCCGCAGCACTTCGGCCACGGCGTTCACGGCGGCCAGCATGCCATCGGCACCGACCACGCCGATGCAGCCGACGCGGAAGGTCTCGACCTGGGTCAGCTTGCCTGGGTAGAGGATGAAACCTTTGGCCTTGACGCGCTCGTAGAAATCCTTGAACTGGTAACGCGGGTCTTTCGGCGCGTGGAAGGTGACGATGATCGGTGCCTGGATTTCGGCGGGCAGGAAACTCTGCAGGCCGATTTTTGCCATGCCGTCGAGCAGGGTCTTGCAGTTGTCGGCGTAGCGCTGGTGGCGGGCGGGCAGGCCACCCTCTTCGTTGTATTGCTGCAGCGCTTCGTGCAGGGCGGCGACCACGTGGGTCGGCGGGGTAAAGCGCCACTGGCCGGTCTTGGTCATGTAGGCGTGCTGGTCTTGCAGGTCCATGGCCAGGGAGTGGGCATTGCCTTCGGCGGCGGCCAGGGCGGTTTTTTCAGCGAAGACGAAGCCCATGCCGGGTACGCCTTCCAGGCACTTGCCGGAGGCGGCGATCAGCGCTTCGAAGGGAATCTTGCGGGCGTCGATTGGCAGTGCGCCGAACGAACTCATCGCGTCGATGATCAGGCGTTTGCCATGACGCTTGATCACCTGGGCGATCTCTGGCAGCGGGTTGAGGATGCCGGTGCTGGTCTCGCAGTGGATCAGTGCCACGTGGGTCACGGCGGGGTCGGCGGCCAGCAGGCGGTCGACGTCCGCGGCGGTGGTTGGCTGGTCTTCGGCGGTCTCGAAGGTGCTGTACGCGCGGCCCAGTACCTTGCAGATCTTGGCCAGGCGTTGGCCGTAGGCGCCGTTGATCAGCACCAGTACCTTGCCGTCCCGGGGTACCAGGGTGCCGATGGCGGCCTCGACCGCGAAGGTGCCGCTGCCTTGCAGGGGCACGCAGTGATGGCTGGCGCTGCCGTCGAGGATGGCCAGCAGCTGCTCGCACACGCTGGCGGTCAGTTGGTTGAAGTCGCGGTCCCACGAGCCCCAGTCCACGAGCATGGCCTGGCGGGTGCGGATCGAGGTTGTCAGTGGACCGGGGGTCAGCAGGATCGGGGCGTTGCTCATTCCGTGGTTCCTCACTTGCGGTGGGCTGGAAGCTAGTGGGGCTAGGTTGCAATTCACCGTGTCATCAATCAAATTGTTTGTAGATATGCCAGCCATAAGTCAGGCCGATAGATATGAACCTGTTCCAGCTCCGTGCCTTCGATGCCGTCGCCCGCGAGGGCAGCTTCACCCGTGCCGCCGAGCGCCTGTTCATCAGCCAGCCGGCGGTGACCGGGCATGTAAAGGCGCTGGAGGAGCATTACCAGATCACGTTGCTGCGGCGAACCGCACGGCGGGTCGAGCTGACCGAGGAGGGCACGCGCCTGGCGGCCATCACCCGGGCCATGTTCGGCCTGGCCGAAGAGGCCCAGGCCATGCTCGAGGCCAACCGGCAGTTGCTCACCGGGCGCCTGGAGGTGGCGGCGGACGGGCCGCACCGGGTGATGCCGATGCTGGCGCAATTGCGCGAGCGCTACCCCGGTATCACCGTCAACCTGCGCCTGGGCAACGCCCAGGAAACCTTGGCCGCGCTGCTGTCGGAGCATGCCGACGTGGCCGTGCTGACGGAGATCGAGCCACGCAAGGGCCTGCACCTGCAGGGCCTGTGCGAGTCGCAACTGTGCGCGTTGCTGCCGGTGGGGCACGCCTGGGCGAGCAGCGACGGCGACTTGCCCCTGGCCGTGCTGGACAGGCAGATCATGGTGCTGCGCGAGCCAAGCTCGACCACTCGGCGCACCTTCGACAAGGCCTGTGCCGACGCAGGCGTGCAACCCCGGGTGTTGCTGGAGCTAGACAGCCGCGAGGCGGTCACCGAGGCGGTGGCGGCGGAGCTGGGCATCGGCGTGGTGTCCTCCACCGAGGTGGCCCATGACCCCCGGGTGGTGGCCCGCCCCCTGGCCGGCCAGGGGTTGGTCAACCAGCACATGGTCGGTTGC
This sequence comes from Pseudomonas sp. B21-023, assembly GCF_024749165.1. NCBI lineage: Bacteria > Pseudomonadati > Pseudomonadota > Gammaproteobacteria > Pseudomonadales > Pseudomonadaceae > Pseudomonas > Pseudomonas sp. B21-023. The sequence continues at coordinate 1,920,606 of NZ_CP087190.1, forward strand.
CTGGAGCGCCGCCGCGAGCTGCGCCTGATCCAGGCATTCCTGGGCCTGGCCGCCGGCCAGTGATTGGCGGCTGACGTTTTCTCCATGGCGGCTTAAGATGGCCACCACAGCGCAGACTGGATTGTCGATGAGCGAGAAGGACACCATTTCCATGCAGCTGGTGCGCGAAGCCCTGTTGCAGACCTGCCCGGCAGGGCAACCCGATGTCGGTGTACTGCGGCGTGCCGGTATCGACCCGGCGCAGCTTGAGCTGCCAGAGGCGCGGGTGAGTGCCGATGCCTACGCGCAGCTTTGGCGGCTGCTGGCGCGGCGCTGCAACGATGAATTCTTCGCCATGGACCCACGTGGCCTACCCGTCGGTAGCCTGGCCTTCATGACCCGCGCAGCCATGGCTCAGCCGACCCTCGGTGAGGGGCTGGACGTCGCGCTGGGTTTTCTCTCGTTGATGCTCGAGGACCTGCATCCCACCCTGATACGCCAGCAGAGCCTCGCCGAAATCGTCATCAACGAACCCCGCGAAGCGTCCCGCCGAGCCTTCACCTATTTCACCTTCTGGATGATCGTGCACGGCGTCGCCTGCTGGTTGGCCGGCCGGCGCATCCCGATCCTGGCCATCGACCTGCGCTGCGGCGAGCCTTCATTCTGCGATGACTACCGGGTCATGTTCTCGGAAAGCTTGCAATTCGACCGGCCGCGTACGCGGATGATCATTGCCGCCGACAGCCTTGACCTGCCACTCAAGCGTACGCCGCAGGAACTGCAACGCTTCCTGGCCGAAGCGCCCGGCAACATTCTGGTCAAGTATCGCGATCCTGCCAGCCTGGGGCGGCGTATACGCAACGACCTGTTGCATCGACACCCCAATCAGTGGCCTGACGCCGACGCCCTGGCGCGGCAGCTGTGTCTGTCGCCTTCCACCCTGCGTCGGCGCCTGGCCGAGGAGGGGCAGACCTACCAAGGCCTCAAAGACAGCGTGCGACGTGAATTGGCGATTGCCTGGCTCAGCGAGGCTGAACCCGCCATGGCGGACATCGCCGAGCGTTTGGGGTTTGCCGACAGCAGTTCGTTTTACAAGGCCTTTCGCAAATGGTTCGGCTGCAACCCCGGCCATTACCGTGCGCTGGTCCAGGCGCGCGATGCTCACTGCTGAGCGACCGCAGCTCCCGAATCGCCGTGGCAGCTGTTTCGCTTCCCTCTGAAGCTTCGCCGCAATGAGTGAAAGATTGTGCCCTCTCATCAGCACAGAGGGCTCTTCATGCGAACATTTCCGACTGTACCCAGTACCCGCAACGGCGTCTCTGCCAAGGATATGCAAACGGCTGCTGCCGCTTTCACCCAATCGCTCCCTCGATGGATCTCAGGTACCTCTGCAGCCAACATCTACACGTTGCGGGTATTGATCGCCAGCCATAGAGCCAGCCAGATAGCCGTGGCCAGCGCGACCAAGGCAGTGGTACCGCTGCATGTGTTCGCCGAGAGCAGATTCTCCGAAGCCCTGGCAGGCATGCTGCCGAATGGGCAAACACTGACCAGTTTGCAGTGGCGAAGAAAGATGCGTGAAGAGGTGGGGCATTCGGTTCCCCATTTCGTAGATTCATTTGAAGTTCAGCCAGCGCTGTCGCGCCTGGCGCAGAACTTTGCCGATAGTGCCACCCCTCTGAGCGGCAGTGGCTTGGTTGTTCAGGTTGGCGATGATCAGGTCATTGGCAACACGGCGCAATTGATCGAAACGTGCCGCCAACTGGATGCGGGAAAGCAGTACCAGGCACTGCTTGATCAACATTTCACCCAGAACAAGGCGCTGCTGGTCGCGGACAAGCTTGCGGGCTTCAAGCTGGCCGTGCATGTCGCATTTCTCAAGGGCAAGATCGACAGCGATGTGAGCGCCGCACTGGAGCACTACGCTGAAAGCCCGAACGGCACGAGTACCGAGCCCAGGCTCACGGCGTATCCAGGGCTGATGTCCATGCTGGGGGTGCTGGTCCATGAGGCATTGATCATCCAGTTGAAAACTGTCGATGGCGATAATGCAGGTGTCGTGACCTACATGCCTGGCGATGCCGACAATCCACTGCGCTGGCACAGCTCCACGCAGGACTTGCAAGTTGAAATGGTCTCTCACCTACGGCGCCAGGGTTATCTGCGCGAACTCCTGCAATTGATCGCGCTGGATGCACGCAGCGCGTTCTTCCGGCAGTTGCAGTTGCGCTTGATGGATGCAGCGCCTGACCTGCAGATAGAGGGCATGACCGGTCATGGCACAGTCTTCACACGCTGGGTGGATGAGCAGGTCGAGCGCGTGCGCGCGGATGCCAAAGCGCTGCTTGTACCTACCGCAGACGCTGATGCCGAGGCCAGCCGTAAACGCCTGGAGGATTGGAAGTCGCTTGGCTGGGGGCTGATCGGGCTGGCCGGATTCTTCATCCCGGTGGTAGGGGCCGTGCTGTTGGGGGCGTTGCTGAAGGATGTTTGCGCCCAGGTGTTCGAGGGCGTTACAAATTGGGCCAAAGGGCATGATCACGAAGCATTGCAGCATGCACTGAACGTGGCGCAGGTTGTTGCCGCCACGTCTGTTGGGCTGGTTGCAGGCGCCGCTGTCGGCCGTTTGGTCGACAGGGCGCTGGTCGAGGGCCTGGAAGTGGTTGCGTTGGACGATGACAGCCAAGGGCTGTGGAACGGCGACCTGAGTATCTACGCGCGCGAGTTGCCGGATGACGCGACCCTGGGCGCAGATGGCTTGTATTTCCAAGGCAGCCGCCGTTGGCTGAGGGTTGACGAGCATTATTACGAGGTTCATCAACCGAGTGAGAACGGGGCCTGGCGGTTGCTCCATCCGGATCGGCCACAGGCTTACGGGCCGGTGTTGCAGCACAACGCTGAGCGCCTGTGGCTGCTACCTGACGACTCGCCCATGGACTGGAAGGATGCACGGCAGATGCTTGGCCGTCTCTGGCCACAGCAACGTCCGCTCGACCCGCAACGCGCCAAGCAGGTCCTGCAGGCGGCTTGCAGCGATGTGGATGAACTGCGAGGGATTCTGGTGGAGAACCGCCCTTTGCCGGCCAACCTGCGCGATACGCTGCGCCGTTTCGAGGCCGATGAAAGGATCGAGCGTTTCTTCGAGTCGCTGGCCTGCGGTGCGTCTGTGCCCGATGACCCAGCGCTGCTTGAATGGTGCGAGAAGCACCCTGGTTTAGCTGGGCTGACGGCCGCCGAACGACCTGGAGCTATCCTCGACCAACAGATCGAGCTACGTCATGGCCTGTTCGATTACCTGACAGCCGTCGAGCCAGGTTCTGATCCTGTTGTTCAAGTACTCCGACGGGATTTCCCAGGCCTGCCCACCGATTACGCCATCGAATTGGCCTGTCAGGTCAGCGGCGACGAGCGAGAAGAGGTCGAGTTGCTGCAGCGCCTGCCGTTGCCTGTCGCCACCAAAGCGCGCTCCCTGCTTCAGCTTGCCAGGCTGAATCAAGCCGTGCAGGGCGTGATGCTGCGCAACGCCTACAGTGATGTCGGTGATGAGTTGGCGCTGGGATTGTTGTCGAGGCTTGGCCATTGGTCTTTCTCGCGGCGCGTGGAGTTGCGCCTCGGTTCTGCGGAGGGGCGCCGGCTGGCAGTTATCAACGTGCAGGCTCCGGAAGCCGATCAGATAACCCTGGTGCGGCATGCGGGCGCGTTCGTGCTGTATGACGCTCAAGGCCTTGAGTTGCCAGAGCAGAGCTGCGCCCCTGATGACCTCTTCCAGGCCCTTGTCACAGTACTGACAGCAGAGCAGAAAGCCGCCCTTGGCCTAGGCAGCGAGCACCCGGCTGGCGAACTACGGCGACAGGTCGTCAATCTGCTGCCCATAGGTCGGCAGAAGCTGATGAAACAACTGGCCTGGCGGGAACAGCAGGGCTGGTTCAATCCGGGGCAGCGCTTGGGAGATGGCCGTGTAGGGTATTCGCTAGGCGGCAGCGTATCTCAAGTGCGGGGGCCTGGGTGGCGGGTCCGGCGGCGATTGGCCAGGCTCTATCAGGGTGATACGCCCAGGCAGATCGATGAGCATCTGTTTCGTATTCTGGACGCTGCCAACCCCTACGGAGCGCTGCTTCTTGAAGAGCAGAATTTTCATCTGCTCGACCATTATCTGAACACATGGATTTCTGCCGGGTCAGGAGGGGAACGGGCAGCGCGTCGCATGCTTGGCCGAAGGTTGCTACAGGCTTGGCGCCGGCAATTGCCGGTGGATGTCCATGAAAATGTTGTGCGCGGCTTTGTTCTGGACCTGAGTGGCCATCGTGTGAACGGCATGCCTATACTGGATGAGGCGATCGACTTCCATCACGTCACCTCCCTGACGATGGTCGATACGCCGCTGCAGATGGTTCCAGATGCCTTCTTCAGTTGCTTTGGGCATGTTCGCCGTCTGAGCATGGCGCGCAACCGTCTGGAAGCATTGCCGGTCGGCATTCGGTACCTGCGATTTCTTGAAAGACTGGACCTTTCGTACAACGGTATTCGCAACGGCGAGCGCGTATCCGAGGCGCTGAGTTCACTGACTCGCCTGCAGGAGCTGGACCTCAGTTTCAATCCGTCGATTCGCAGTCTGTCTCTGGGCGATTGGGCTTCAGGCCTGAGGCGCTTGAGCCTGAGGCTGTGCGGGTTGACGCAATGGCCTGCAGGGTTGGAACGGTGTCAACTGCTGCGCTGGATCGACCTGAGTTCCAATAACCTGGTCAACGTACCCGCCACCATCCAGGCAATGCCGTATACCTATCGTACTTCGATTCTACTGGGTCGAAACGCCATTGATCAGGTGCAACTGGAGCGCCTGTATGCGCGCCCTGCACCTGTCCATCCGCCAGCCCCACAACCCGCCCCTGAGCTGCTGGCTGCCAGGGCAGTCTGGGTGGTCGGAGAGCAGGCGCAAGCGCGTGGGGCGACCTGGGATCGATTGTTCGCTGACCCAAGAAGCCGCGAACTGGAAACGATCCTGCGCCGGCTGCAGCAAAGCAGCGACTATCGCAATCAGGCCTACCACCGTGTGCTGGATGCTCGAGTGTGGACGCTGCTTGACGCCATGGATACTGACACAGCGCTGGCAGACGACGTCCACGCCCATGCGGTTGGCAACGTTACCTGTGCAGATGATGTCGCCGATCGCTTCAGCGAGCTGCATCTGCTCGCATTGGTGAACAACGCAAAGCGCTCGACAGCAGTGGTCGAGCAGCAACAGGCACTGCTCGACCTGGGGCAGGGTTTGTTCCGCCTCACGCTGCTGAAGGAACATATCGGCAGGTACATCGCAGAGAAGACGCTGAGCACCCCGCATCTTGATGCCGTCGAGGTCAGCCTTTATTTTCGCTTGGCGTTGGCCGAAGAGATGAAGCTGCCAAGCCAGCCGCACTCGATGTTGTTTGGCGCGATAGCCAACGTCAGCGAGGCGGACCTGGCGGCCGTACGGGGCTTTGTAAGGGATGCGGCCACCGTCGAAGCAAAAGCCGCTTTCTTGAGCCAGCAGAAATTCTGGAGCCAATGGCTGGAAACGCAACAGGCGGAAGCGTTCGCGCCCATCCTCGAGCAATCCCAGGACAGTCTGGACCAGCTATATGACCGGCAGTCCGAGATGACCAGCCAGCAGTATCTGGAGCAAACCGCTGAGGTGGCCGAAAAGCTTGATTACCTGAAAAACCGTCTGGTCATCTTCTTGACCACACCCTTGCTGAGGCCCGACGCGGATTCAGTCCTGCCACCTGGCGACCAAACCGGTCATCCAGATTGACAGCTTTGGCCATTGCCCGTCAGGGCCTCTAGCGACAACATCGTCAGACCAATGGTGCACTCCAACAATAACTAACAACCAGGAGTCTGACGATGCGTGATTACGCCGATGCCGCCCGTTCGTTCGACCATGCCCAGGCTGCCCGCGCAGCACTGCACGGGCAACTGACGGCCCTCAATGCCTGCGTCGAATGCTGTGACCGCCATGTCGGCAGTGGCAAGCCGGCGCTGCTGTGGGAAGGCCGTGATGGCGACAGCAAGCGGTACACCTTCGACGAGTTGGCGCCCTGGGTGGCCCGCTTTGCCAACGTGCTGAAAGCGCAGGGGGTGGGCGCGGGCGACCGTGTCGCCGGCTTGATGCCACGCATCCCCGAGTTGCTGGTGACCATCCTCGCCACCTGGCGCCTGGGTGCGGTCTACCAGCCGTTGTTCACTGCCTTCGGGCCGAAGGCCATCGAACATCGCCTGGAGCAGTCCGCAGCACGCGTGGTGGTGACCGACCAGCAGAACCGTGCCAAGCTCGATAGTGTGAGTGATTGCCCGAAGATCATCACCGTTAAGGCACGCGCTGGCGAACTGGATTTCCATGCCAGCCTCGAAAGTGTCGCGGGCGACTGTGAACCTGTCATGCGCACGGGTGACGACCCTTTCCTGCTGATGTTCACCTCGGGTACCACCGGCCCGGCCAAACCCCTGGAGGTGCCGCTGCGCGCCATCGTCGCCTTCCAGGGCTACATGCGTGATGCCATCGACCTGCGCCCGGAAGACAACTTCTGGAACCTGGCCGATCCGGGTTGGGCGTATGGCCTCTATTACGCAGTTACCGGCCCCTTGTCGCTGGGCCACGCCACGACCTTCTACGATGGCCCGTTCAGCGTCGAGAGCTGCGCGCACATCATCAACAAACTGGGCATCAACAACCTGGCCGGTTCGCCAACGGCTTATCGACTGCTGATCGCTGCGGGCCGAGCGTTTTCCGCGCCAATACAGGGCCGCCTGCGGGTCGTCAGCAGTGCCGGCGAGCCGCTCAATCCAGAGGTCATACGCTGGTTTGCCGACGAACTGGGAGTGACCATCCACGATCACTATGGCCAGACCGAACTGGGGATGGTGCTGTGTAACCACCATGGCTTGAGGCACCCGGTACACCTGGGGTCTGCCGGTTTCGCCATTCCAGGCCACCGTATCGTCGTGCTCGATGAGCAGGGCGCGGAGCTGTCGGTCGGGCAACCTGGGATTCTGGCCGTGGACCGTGAGCAATCACCCTTGTGCTGGTTCGGCGGTTATCGCGATGTACCTACCAAATCGTTCGTCGGCAAGTATTACCTCAGCGGCGATACCGTCGAGCTCAACGCCGACGGCAGCATCAGCTTTGTTGGCCGCAGCGACGATGTGATCACCACCTCCGGTTACCGAGTCGGTCCTTTTGATGTGGAAAGCGCGCTGATCGAGCACCCCACGGTGATCGAAGCGGCAGTCATCGGCAAGCCCGACCCGGAACGCACCGAGCTGATCAAGGCCTTCGTCGTCCTGGCCCAAGGTGTGACAGGCACGGCCGAGCTGGAAGATGCCTTGCGCCAGCACGTGCGCCAGCGACTGTATGCCCACGCCTATCCGCGTGAAATCGAATTCGTCAGCGAGCTGCCCAAGACGCCGAGCGGCAAGCTGCAACGTTTCATCCTGCGCAATCAGGAAATCGCCAAACAACAAGCGCAGCTGGCCACACGCGCCAGCGCCTGAGGAACCACACATGCAGATCAACCACAAACATTTCATCGTCAGCGGCGCGGCCTCAGGGCTGGGCGCCGCCACCGCGCAGATGCTGGTCGAGGCGGGCGCCAAGGTCATGCTGGTCGACCTCAATGCCGCGGCCGTCGAAGCCAAGGCACGTGAACTGGGTGACAGCGCCGGTTTCGCGGTTGCCGATATCAGTGACGAGCAGGCCGCAAAGGCGGCGGTCGACGCTGCTGTCAGTGCATTCGGCAGTATTCATGGCCTGATCAACTGTGCCGGTATCGTCGGCGCCGAGAAGGTGCTGGGCAAGCAGGGCCCGCATGGCCTGGCCAGCTTCACCAAGGTCATCAACGTCAACCTGATCGGCAGTTTCAACTTGCTGCGCCTTGCAGCGGCAGCCATGGCCGAGGGCCAGCCTGACGAAGGAGGGGAGCGCGGCGTGATCATCAACACCGCCTCCATCGCCGCTTATGACGGGCAGATTGGCCAGGCTGCCTATGCGGCATCCAAAGGCGCGATTGCCAGCCTCACGCTCCCTGCGGCCCGTGAGCTGGCGCGTTTCGGGATCCGCGTGATGACCATCGCCCCTGGCATCTTCGAGACGCCAATGATGGCCGGCATGACCCAGGAGGTTCGCGACTCCCTGGCCGCCGGCGTACCGTTCCCGCCGCGCCTGGGCCGCCCACAGGAGTACGCCGCCCTGGCCCGCCACATCATCGAGAACAGCATGCTCAACGGCGAGGTAATCCGCCTTGACGGCGCCCTGCGCATGGCTGCCAAGTAAGGAGCATTGAACATGACCCTCGTCAACGACCCAATTGTCATCGTTAGCGCCGTGCGCACGCCCATGGGCGGCCTGCAGGGCGATCTCAAGAGCCTCACCGCACCACAACTGGGCGCAGCGGCGATCCGCGCGGCTGTCGAACGCGCCGGTATCGATGCCGGCAGCGTCCAGGAGGTGCTGTTCGGCTGCGTGCTGCCGGCCGGGCAGGGCCAGGCCCCGGCGCGCCAGGCGGCCCTCGGCGCCGGGCTGGGCAAGCACACCACCTGCACCACGCTGAACAAGATGTGCGGCTCGGGCATGCAGGCGGCGATCCTGGCCCACGACCAACTGCTGGCCGGCAGCGCCGAAGTGATCGTCGCGGGTGGCATGGAGAGCATGACCAACGCTCCATACCTGCTGGACAAGGCCCGTGGCGGCTACCGCATGGGCCACGGCAAGATCATCGACCACATGTTCATGGACGGCCTCGAGGACGCCTACGACAAAGGGCGGCTGATGGGGACGTTCGCCGAAGACTGCGCGCAGAAAGGCGATTTCAGCCGCGAAGCCCAGGATGCCTTCGCCATCGCCTCGCTGACCCGTGCGCAGGATGCGATCACGAGCGGCCGTTTCGCTGCCGAGATCGTCCCGGTGGAAGTCACCGAGGGCAAGGACAAGCGCGTCATCAAGGATGACGAGCAGCCGCCCAAGGCGCGCCTGGACAAGATCCCGCAGCTCAAGCCGGCCTTCCGCGAAGGCGGCACCGTCACCGCCGCCAACTCCAGCTCCATTTCCGACGGTGCCGCGGCGCTGGTGCTGATGCGCCGTTCCGAGGCCGAGAAGCGTGGCCTCAAGCCGTTGGCGCTGATCCATGGCCACGCGGCCTTCGCCGACACCCCGGCGCTGTTCCCCACCGCGCCCATCGGCGCCATCGAAAAGCTGCTCAAGCGCACCGGCTGGACACTGGCCGAGGTGGACCTGTTCGAGATCAACGAGGCCTTCGCCGTGGTCACCCTGGCGGCCATGAAGCATCTCGACCTGCCCCATGAGAAAGTGAACATCCACGGCGGTGCCTGTGCCCTGGGCCACCCGATCGGCGCCTCGGGCGCGCGCATTCTCGTGACCCTGCTGTCGGCGCTGCGCCAGAACAACCTGCGCCGTGGCGTGGCGGCCATCTGCATCGGCGGTGGCGAAGCGACGGCCATGGCCGTCGAATGCCTGTACTGAGGTGAATCATGCTGGTAACTGACGAGCAACAACAGATCGCCGACGCGGTACGTGACTTCGCTCAGGAGCGCCTGAGGCCGTTTGCCGAGCAATGGGACAAGGATCACCGCTTCCCCAGGGAGGCCATCGAGGAGATGGCCGGCATGGGGCTGTTTGGCATGCTGGTGCCAGAGCAGTACGGCGGCAGCGACACGGGCTACGTGGCCTACGCCATGGCCCTGGAAGAAATCGCCGCCGGTGACGGCGCCTGCTCCACCATCATGAGCGTGCACAATTCGGTGGGTTGCGTGCCGATCCTAAAGTTCGGCAACGAGGCGCAGAAGCAGCAGTTCCTGGCGCCGCTGGCCAGCGGCGCGATGCTCGGCGCGTTCGCCCTGACCGAGCCCCAGGCCGGCTCTGATGCCAGCAGCCTGAAGACCCGCGCTCGCCTGGACGGCGACCATTACGTACTCAATGGCAGCAAGCAGTTCATCACCTCCGGACAGAATGCCGGGGTGGTGATTGTCTTCGCCGTTACCGACCCGGATGCCGGCAAGCGCGGTATCACGGCCTTCATCGTGCCCACCGATGCACCGGGTTACCAGGTGGCGCGGGTCGAGGACAAGCTCGGCCAGCACGCCTCCGACACCTGCCAGATCGTCTTTGACAACGTGCGGGTACCGGTGGCCAATCGCCTGGGCGAGGAAGGGCAGGGTTACAAGATCGCCCTGGCCAACCTCGAGGGCGGGCGGATCGGTATTGCCTCGCAGTCGGTGGGCATGGCCCGCGCTGCCTTCGAAGTGGCCCGCGACTACGCCAATGAGCGGCAAACCTTCGGCAAGCCATTGATCGAGCACCAGGCGGTGGCTTTCCGCCTGGCCGACATGGCGACGAAAATCGCCGTGGCGCGCCAGATGGTGCTGCACGCCGCCGCGTTGCGCGACGCCGGGCGCCCGGCGCTGGTGGAAGCCTCGATGGCCAAGCTTTTCGCCTCGGAAATGGCCGAAAAGGTCTGTTCGGATGCCTTGCAGACGCTTGGCGGTTATGGCTATCTGAGCGACTTCCCGCTGGAGCGCATCTACCGCGACGTGCGGGTCTGCCAGATCTACGAAGGCACCAGCGACATTCAGCGCATGGTCATTGCGCGCAATCTTTGAAGGAGCAGACTGCATGGCATTCGAAACCATCCTGTTGGACATCCACGGCAAGGTCGGCCTGATCACCCTCAACCGCCCGCAGGCGCTCAACGCGCTGAACGCGCAGATCGTCGGCGAGATCAACCAGGCCCTGGACCAGCTCGAGCGTGACCCGAACATCGGCTGCGTGGTGCTCACCGGCTCCGCCAAGGCCTTCGCCGCAGGCGCCGACATCAAGGAAATGGCCGAGCTGCAATACCCGCAGATCTACGTCGACGACCTGTTCAGCGACGCCGACCGCATCGCCAACCGGCGCAAGCCCATCATTGCCGCGGTATCGGGCTTCGCCCTGGGTGGCGGCTGCGAGCTGGCGATGATGTGCGACTTCATCCTCGCCGCCGACAATGCCAAGTTTGGCCAGCCGGAAATCAACTTGGGCGTGTTGCCGGGCATGGGCGGTACCCAGCGCCTGACCCGCGCGGTGGGCAAGGCCAAGGCCATGGAGCTGTGCCTGACCGGGCGCCTGATGGGCGCCGAGGAAGCAGAGCGCGCCGGTCTGGTGGCGCGCATCGTGCCGCAGGCCGAGTTGGTGGAGGAGGCGTTGAAAGTGGCAGCGACTATTGCGGCCAAGTCGATCCCGGTGAGCATGATGGTCAAGGAGAGCGTCAATCGCGCCTTCGAAGTGACCTTGAGCGAAGGCGTGCGCTTCGAACGCCGGGTATTCCATGCCGCGTTTGCCACCGAAGACCAGAAAGAGGGCATGGCAGCCTTCATCGCCAAGCGCGAAGCACAGTTCAAGGACCGTTGACGGGATGGGCGCGGCATTCGCCGCGCCCGACGGATCAGAGGTTGAAGAAGTACCGTGCAGCGGCTGAAACGGTGATCGGGGCGCGGTACACCTCCACCACTGTGCCGCTTCCGTCGGCGTAGCGATGCCCCGGCATATGGCGTTGCGCGGCGAGTTTAAGGTGCCCTGCGGTGAAGTCGGCTTTTGCAGTGTTCATCGCCGGATAATGAAAGTGCGCATACCACAACACCTGCCCGTCATGGCTGATACCGTATTCGTCGAGGAAGTCCGCTGGCCTGCCCTTGACGCTGGCCAGGCGGGTACGGCTGCCGACCCTGCTGATCTGCACATGCTTACCCTCGACCAGGAACATCACTTCACCCATGCGCGGTTTCTGCGCCATGGCGGCCGCCACGCGCAGCTGCGTTGCCTGCCCTTGCAGCTCGTCGGCGAGCCCGCGCAGGGCACGCGCCACCTGCTCGGCATCCTTGTCGCCCAGCGCCTCATCGGTCTCGTTGTCCTCGGTCAGGCTGGCTTCGATGGCATCGGCATGGGCTTGCAAGCGTTCCTGCTGGTGGCGCACGCTCTCCTCTAGTTCAACCGGCAGGTAGCGGCTCGAAACCGCTTGCAGCCTTGCCACCTCATCGCGGGCCGATTTCATCAGCCTGTCGCTGCCGTTGAGCAGGCGTTTGAGGCTTTGCCCGGCGCGCTGGGTGGCTGCCTGGGCAGGTTGGAGCTCGACCCATTCGCCCTGTTTGAGGTGGTAGGTGCGGGTGATGGTCTTGTTGTCCGGGCCTGGAATGTCAACCGTGTTTGCGTCATCCGCTCGGGGCTCGGCCAGCAGCAGGCCGTGTTCAGTGGTGTCGATCAGCCCCGGTACTTTCTTGCGCAGTTGTTGCAGCGTGCTGATCGACGGATAGTCAGGCAGCTCGGCGAGCTCCTGCTTGATGCGTGAGAGGATCCAGTCAACCTGTTCTTGCAGTTGGCGCATCGTCCGTTGCCCGGCCTCCCCGTTGATCTGCTCGGCGAAGTGCCCCAGTTGACGGGCCGCGGCCTGGAACTGTTCGAGGATGCTGCGCAACAATCGGACTGCGACTTCCTCGTCAGCGTCAACCAACCTGAACAGTTTGGCGCGCTGGGCGATGCCCAGCTCGACGTTGCTCCAGAAACGGTCTCGCCAGAAGGGCGCGTCGCCGCTTAGCCCGTGCACCAGCGTCATGCGGTTGACCAGCGCTTCGAGCCGCAGGAAGCGCAAGATCAGGTCGCGCTCTGCCGTGGCGGGCATGGCCGCGGCGAGCTTGCTCCATTGCAGTATCTCGGGTTGCTGCGGGCTCGCCAGCTTGTTCAGGGTGTCCTGGTTCTGGCGCAGGCGGGTGTTGTTGTCGATCATCTGCTCGATCAGCGGTGCCAGCGTGTCCAAGCGACTGGCAGCGATTCTCGCGTCGCTGGCAGAGAGGTCCATGCCCTGCTGCTGTTGCCTGGCAAGCTGCAGCAGTTGCTCGCGCGCCGGCTGGTAGCGCATGTGCAGGATCTTGCGCTGCAAGCGCTGACAGAAACTGTCCTGATAGACCGCGAAGGCGTGGACCTTCTTGAAATCCTTGAGCGGTTCCAAGCCATTGCGGGTTTTCAGCCGCTCGATGTGCGTGGTCCAAAAGTCGGAAAGCGCCTGTAACTTCTCCTGGCAGGTCTGCAAGGTGGTGTCGTCCTGGGTTGCGGCGGCGATTTTCTCGATAGTGGTCTGCTGCTTGATCTTCTCGGAGATGGTGTCCTTGTCCGCCTTTATCTGCTCATTGACTGTGCGCAGGGCGCTTTCCTTGTCCAGTTGCATCCTGCGTATCCGCTCTGGCAATGGCATGCCCCCCTCGAGTACCAGGCGCAGGTCCAGTTGCCAGCGACCCACCTCGTCGCGGCGTAACCACGGGCCATGCTCATGGTCCGGGCCGACGATACGCATCTGGTTGCGGGGCATGCTGAGCTCGACTTCGTACACTTTGCCGCCCAGTTGCGTGTAGAGCTTGCTGTCGTGCAGGTACAGGCCGCGCAGCGCGCCGCTGGGGACCGGAGTGCCGAGCGAGCTGGCGGCGACGGTGGCTTGTAACGCATTCAGCGAACCGCGCTGGGCGTTGGTCAGCGTTTGCGTGGGGCGCGTCCAAGCGAAATCGAGGCGGCTGTCGGCAGGCTGCCTGACCTTCGGTGGCTCGGGCACGACGGATTCGGGTTCAGTGAGGTGGGCGGCGATAGCAGAGAACGGCGCCGTTTCACCTTGCTCCTGGCGCAGCCGGACCAACGAATGAGCGAACAGCAGCATGGAGATGTTGACCAGCAGGTTGACGATGGAGAGGCGATACCTGCTGGGCTCGCGTTCGGCATCCGCGTCCACGTACTCGGCCAGCGCGACCTCCATCTGCGCCAGCCACGCCACTTTGCCCAGCGTGCCACCGGCGAGCGGCAGCAGGGTGTTGAACAGCAGCCATCCCAATTCCTTCCAGCGCGTCCAGCGGGTTTGCGCGGTGGTTGCTGCATGTTCTTCGAAGTGCTGCAGTGATTCGTTCACGCAAGCCAGGTAGAGCGCCGCACCAGGGTCGGCGACGGGGGCTTCCCTCGCCAGCTCCACCGGCGCCGGTGTGCCCCATGGCAGCGCACTGGTGTCTTCGAGTATCACGAACAGATGAGGCTCGAGAAAGCCGCCATGGGCGTAGAACCGTCGGTTCTCGGGCGCCAGGCGTTGCAGCAGGTCATCCTGCAGCTTGCCGGGGCTGCTGATGGCGACGAACAGCGCCAGCCGATCGCTGAACTGCAGCAGGGTGTCCTCATGTAGCGGACGGTACAGCAGGCAGGTCTCGGCGCCCGCGGACAGGGGCTCGATCAGCCAGGTGTTGCAGGGGTGGTCCACCGATGCCCCAGGCGACTTGATGAAGCCCAGCGGGCGCATGATCCAGCGTCGGGCTTCGTCATCTTCGGCCGTCCAGAATACTTGGGCGATACCGCTGGCAGCTTGCTGGTCCGGCAGTTTGCCACGCAGATAAAGCTCCTGTGCCAAAGCGGGCAGTTGGCTGCGCAATTGAGTGGTGAGCAGGCGCTGACGAGTGACGCGTCCGTTCGGATCGTCCAGCAGCTTGCGGCGCAGCATGGCAGGGTAGCTTGCACCGATGTCCAGCTCGCTGACCACGCTGCGCAGGTAGCTCTCGGTCATCCATTCGGGCAAGGGGCTCGCGTCAGTCGAACGCAGTTCGACCCGGCCCGGTCGGAGCAGGCCGAGGTTGCCGATTGCCAGCTGGGCCAGTGTGTACTCGACCGGCGTCACCTCGCCTGTGGTGAGGACCCCGCCTTGGGCAGGCGCGGCGACGCCGGTGGTCTGGTAGTTGAATACCCTGACATGCTTGGGGTCGACACTGTCATCGGGGTGATCAGCCGCGAAGCGTGCAGCCAGTTGCCGGTTGGCAAAGCCTTGCGCGTTGTCGACGCCATCGAGCCAGAACTGGCCTTGGTTATCCTGACAGCCTTGGGCGACATCGAGGAGCAGCGTGCTGAAGTGCATCAGCGAGCGGCTCTGGGCATTGCGCAGCCAGTCTGGCAGATGCTGCAACAAACTCTGGCGTTTAGTGGCCTCGACTTCGCTGCACAGGGCGATCATGGAGGTCAGCCGGTCCAGGTCCAGGTTCATGTTGAGGGCATCGAGCCTGGTTCGATACTGTCCCGCGCGGTGCGTGATGACCCGCAACTGCTGATCGAGCACGCCAAGTGCCTGGGTTTCGAAGTGTCCTTGGCTCGAAAGGCTGATGCTGACCTGGCGTGGGGCGTAGTGGGGCGCGGCGGGCCAGTAGCGGCCAATCGCCTCGAGCATGTCCTGACGGGACTTGAAACTGTACAGCTTGCCGGCCAGCGTGAAGAGCAAGGTCAGATCGCGTGTGGGATCACCATCGGCGTGTTCGATGAGCAAGGCGCTGGCAAGGTCGGTATCGAGCTTGCCATCGGCAGAGAAATCCACGCCGAGATGGGAAACCTTCAGACCAGCCGTGTTACTCCACCTGTCCAGTCCTTGCGCGAATGGCTGGTCATGCACCAAGGTGGCGACTGCCAGGGCGAAAGCGGGAAGGCTCCCCGCGCTACGGTGAGCGTCGACAGCGGTTTGCAACTGAGCACGCAGGAACGCTGCATACCATTGCCAGGGCGTCTGCCCGTTCTTATCGAAGGCGCTCCAGTAGGCAGTCAGCGACTGTTCATAGGCCTCGAGCAGAAACGGCCCGGCCTCGTTGATCAGCAGCTCGACCCGATGCAGGTCGATGTCCACCTGCCAGGCCGGATCCCCATCCACGTGGGTGGTGACGAAGTTTTCGCCATCGCTCAGGTTCAGGGTCTTTCGTGCGCAGTAGCGCTCTACGAGCACGTGCGACAAGGGGCGCACCCAGGTGTCACCAGTGCGTGGATGGCGGCTTGCCAGATACAGCGCGAGCGGGTCATGCGGGTTGTCTGGCAAGTGCCGCAGCCATTGCTGGCGCAGGATCTGGTCAGCGGCGTCGAGCAGTACCGGGCGATCACTGAAGCGTCGGGCGACCTTGCAATCCAGGTTGCTGGAGCGGGCTATACGGTGGTGCAGGTTGTCGGTCATGGTCCTGGCCTGGTGTTTGAAAGAGGACCATCAGGCGATTTTTCGCGCTTGCCTGGGCTTTAGCCGACTACTACCCGGTCCGCGGATAGCTGCGCAGAGCAAGCGGTGGTGGCTGCGTTCCAAGGTGTAGGACGGTGGGCGGGGCTGACAGCACCATGTTTGTTGCGGCATATTGCACTGAGACGCCCGGCAGACGCGCAAACCCGGCAAACCACGACGCCAATTAGCGGATTCCTGGCCATTTCGGTCAAATCCCCCGTCATTTCTGTTGCCCACTGCCGCGCGGCACCTTAGACTTCCGCCCCCTGTAAAAGAGTGCCGGTTGGCGCTTGAAGAATTCCGCCCCCGACGTGCCATCGTCGGTGGCACCCGAATCGCCCATATGCACATTTTTTCATAGAGAAATCGATGACCAAGGAACAGTTGCTGGCCATGTCGGCCGATGACTACATGAACGCCGAGCAGCTCGCGTATTTCACCGCGCTGCTGCAGGCGATGAAAGTCGAAACTCACGAGCGCATCGAACTCAGCCGCACCGCCATCGAAAGCCTGGATACCCCGTCGGATCCCGCTGACGTGGCGTCGGTCGAGGAAGAACGCACCTGGTTGGTCAATGCCATCGACCGCGACCAGCGTCTGCTGCCGCAACTGGAGATGGCGCTGGACCGCATCACCGACGAAAGCTTCGGCTGGTGCGACGACAGCGGCGAGCCGATCGGCCTGAAGCGCCTGCTGATCAGCCCGACCACCAAGTACTGCATCGAAGCCCAGGAGCGTCACGAACAGCTCGACCGCCACCAGCGGCAGATCTGATCCAACGCCTTGTGCAAGGCCCCGCGGAGCGATCCCTGGGGCCTTCGTGTTTTCTTGCCTTGCATCAAGCATGGCCGCCGCCATCGAGGCGCCACGTGCCGGCGAGCACGGACGTGGCTTCGCGGTGGCCGATGAGCTGGGTACCGGGGTGAACAAACCGGTGTGCAGCTTGCACAGATTACGGGACTGGCAGCCCGTGTCGAAGGCCAGGTCCGCGCAAGTGGATTGAGCGGATTTGTTGCCGGAATTGCAATACAGCTGTGCCTGGCGGCGCTTTTTCCCAGGCAGGGCAGGCCGTATCATGCGCGTATCGTTAGGTTGCTAATTAAATTCCGGAGGGAATGATGAATAGCCAAGTCGATGTCGCCGTCATGATCGGGACTGGCGTGCCGCGCTCAATGCAGGCCCTGGGCAACCGTGTGTGTTGGGTGGTACTGGTCGATGGCGAGCGTCGCGGCACAGCATTCGCCAGCCGCGCCGAAGCCTTGGAATGCCGGGATGCCTGGCTGGCCCTGCTGGACAGCTGCAACGCGGCCTGAGGCGTTCAGCGCTCGAATTGTCGGGCCAGTGCGCAAGCCTGCTCGTGGCACTGGCGAAACCCCCTGACCCGACCCGTATCGCGTTCGGCGATGTGGTAGAAGGCGACACCGGCGGGAATGACGATATAGCGAGGGATATCATGGCCGGAAATGTTACGTGCCTCTCGACGGGTTTCAGTGTTTTCGTGCATATTCGCTCTCCTGTAATGCGCGACTGAAGGCCAGCATTCCTTTCTGGCGAAAGAACTGGTGCTGCTTGTCGCATCCTTTCCGGCATTTGTGCTGTCGGACATTACGTTTCCCTTTGCGGAATCGAGCCGAAGCTTACTTCGCATCGCCGGGCGGTGGCTGGGTGAACTGCTTCCTGGTTGCCCTTGCGCCGTTGTGCGTGGACGCTTTGTCGCTTGTTTCCACGGTCCTGCGGACCTTGACTAAAAAGTGCCTGTCACCTGACGCAACTTGTGTCCGTGGCGTGGCCGTTGCAATCGATGTGAGGAGCCCTTCATTGGCAGTCAGTACACTGGATACCCATGCGTTGTTCGCCCTGGGCGACTTGCGCGCACAGCTGGTCAAGCTGTTCCACGGGCGTTTCATCTATGTCACCGAGCAGAACCCGGAAGGCCTGTACATGGCCGAAATCGACACCGAAGAAGCCATGGTGGTCGACGACAAGCAGCGCCTCGAATTGAAGGTGGGTGACCACTTCCGCGCCGCGGTCTTGCCCAGCCGCGAAGGCGGCAAGCTGGAATTGCGCTTTCGCGAGATCAAGCTGAACGTCTATGGCCAGGGCGACTACGCCTTCGTCTCGGTACCGGAAGGCGACGGTATCGTGTTCCGCGATGGGCATGGCGTGATGCTGGTGTTCGCTGCCCAGCAACAGGTGCAGGAAGGCCTGGGCAAACTGCTCAAGGCGGTGACCGGCAAGGTCGCCAAATGGCGCAAGGGCGAGTTGACCACCTTCAAGGCCAGCGAATGATCGACGAGCCCACCGCGGGCTCGCGGGCCGACTTTCACCGCCTGCACCAGGCCCGTGCGGTGGAGGAGGCCGAGCGCCTGCTTGCGCGCCGAGAGGCGCTGCACGGCGGCTGGCTGGCCTGGGTCGCCGGCGAGCTCTATCGGATGAGCCCGCCGCCTTTTGCCGCCATGGTACGCCGCGAGTTGCAGCGCTTGAGCCAGGCATGAGCCTCAGTTGCCGCGATCGCGCCCGCTGCTGACTTCCTCAGGTACGTTTTCACCCGAGGTGCGTTTGCGAAACAGCGCGGCCCTGGCCAACAGCAGCGTGGTCACCGGCACGGTGATCGACAGCAGGATCGGGATCAGCCACGCATGCAGCACCGGGCTCTGCTTGAGCACCGAGAAGTACAGCATCGAGGCCAACGCCACGCACCATGCGCCGATGGTCGAGGCCAGCGCGGGCGGGTGCATGCGCTGGAAAAAGTCCTGCAGACGGACCAGCCCGATGGCGCCGATCAGGGCGAACAGGCTGCCCAGCAGCAGCAGCGTGGACACCAGCAGTTCCAGCCAGAACGGCAGTTCGATAGCTTCGTTCATTCGATCACCTCGCCACGCAGCAGGAACTTGGCCAGGGCGAACGAGCCGACGAAGCCGAACAGGGCGATCAGCAGCGCGCCCTCGAAGTAGGTGTCACTGGCGTAGCGAATGCCCAACACCAGCATCATCAGCATGCCCAGGATGTACAGGTAGTCCAGTGCCAGTACGCGGTCCTGGGCGGACGGGCCGCGGAACACCCGGATCAGTGCCAGGGCCATGGCAATGGCGAAGATGAACAGGCTGGTGAGGACGGCATAGGCAAGCAGGCCGCTCATTCGAAGATCTCCATCAGCGGACGTTCATAGGTGTGCTTGAAGTGCTCGATGAAGGCCGCTTCCTCTTCAAGATCGAACACGTGCAACAACAGTACGCTGCGATCCAGGGCCAGTTCCGACCAGATGGTTCCCGGCACCACGGTGGTTATCATCGACAGTGCCGCCAGACCGTGGGCGTCGCGCAGGTCCAGCGGAATATGCACGAATGCCGAGCGAGGCGGCGTGCTGCCGACGCGCAGCACGCCACGAGCCACCAACAGGTTGGAATGGATCACGTCGAGGCCCACTCGGCCAACCAGCTTGGCGATTGCCCAAGGGCGGCGCACATGGGCGTGCTGCGGGCGCAACGGCGCCATCAGGATAGGTGCGAGGATCCCCAGCGCGGCACCTAGCAGCAGGTTGCCCGGGCTGACCGAGAGGTTGAGCAGCAGCCACAGTGCCAACAGTGCGACGGACAGCAGTGGTGCGGGAAACAGTCGGCTCATGGCTGCGCCTCCACGCTAAGGGTGGTCGGGCCGGGCAGTGGCCGGGTGGCCATCACCGCCTTGACGTAGGCCTCCGGCGTGCTCAGGCTCGCGGCGGTGTCCTGGGTGTAGCGCAGCAGCGGCTCAGCCTTGAGGCTGAGGAAGATGCACAGGCCCAGGAGAATGACGATAGGCACGCATTCATAGCGACGCAGCACCGGCGAGGGGCGTTCCTCAGGCTTCCAGAAGCGCTGGATGCCCACCCGGCCGAAGGCGATCAGCGAGGCCATGCCGGACAGCACCAACAGGGTGACCAGGGTCCAGCCCGCGACGCCCAGCGGCTGCTCCGGGCTGACGCCCATGCCTTGCGGGTTGAACAGCGCGCTGATCAGGTTGAGCTTGCCGATGAAGCCCGATAGGGGAGGCATGCCGATGATCAGCAGGGCGCAGGCGATGAAGGCAAGGCCCAGGAAGGCCATGGTCCAGGGAATGATCTGGCCGATCACCACCTGCTGCTCGTCGTCCAGGTTGATGCCCTTGGGCGGGTGCAGGGACTCCAGAGGCGAGGGCATTGCGCCTTCTTCATCCTCCAGCGGCGCCTCGTTGGCCGAGCGCGAACGCTCCACCAGCTCGGCCAGCAGGAACAGCGCGCACAGGGCCAGGGTGGAGCTGGCCAGGTAGAACAGCGCGGCGCCGGTCAGGATCGGCTGGCCGAAACCGACGGCGGCCAGCAGTGTGCCGGCGGACACCAGGATGCTCAGCGCTGCCAGGCGCTCCAGGCGCTGCGCGGCGAGGATCGACACGGCCGCCACGGCAAGGGTCGCCAGGCCGCCATACACCAGCCAGTCCCCGCCGAAGAACGCCGAGGCGCCGGCCTGGCCGGAGAACAGCAGCGTCCACAGGCGCAGGATGGCGTACAACCCGACCTTGGTCATGATCGCGAACAGCGCGGCTACCGGCGCACTGGCCGACGAATACGCCGGTACCAGCCAGAAGTTCAACGGCCAGACCCCGGCCTTGGCCAGGAAGGCGACCGCCAGGATCGCCGCGCCGGCATGCAGCAGGCCGCGATCGGCTTCCGGCACCAGCGGCACTTTCAATGCCAGGTCGGCCATGTTCAGGGTGCCGGTCACGCCGTAGAGCATGGCCGCGCCCACCAGGAACAGCGAAGAGGCGAACAGGTTGATGGCGATGTAGTGCAGCCCGGCCTTGACCCGTGCCCGCCCCGAGCCATGCAGCAGCAGGCCGTACGAGGCCGCCAGCAGCACCTCGAAGAACACGAACAAGTTGAACAGGTCGGCCGTGAGGAAGGCGCCGTACAGACCCATCAGCTGGATCTGGAACAGCGCGTGGAAGCTGGCACCGGCACCGTCCCAGCGGGCCCGGGCGAACAGCAGGGCGCTCAGGCCGATTATACCTGTCAGCGTCAGCAGCAGCGCCGACAGGTGGTCGAGCACCAGGGCGATGCCGAACGGCGCCGGCCAGTTACCTGGCAGGTAGACGCCGATGGACTCGGCCTGGCCTTGGGTGCGCACCCACATCAGCAGGGTCACGGCGATGCCCAGGCCGAGGGCGGTGGACAACAGGTTCAGGCGCGCCTTCAGCCAGCGGTGCTTCTCACCGATCAGCAGCATCAGCGCCGCGGTGAGCAGCGGCAGCAGGATCGGCGCAATGATCAGTTGGTTCATCCCGCTCATTCGTCACGCTCCCGGCCATCGACGTGGTCGGTGCCGGTCAGGCCGCGCGAAGCCAGCAGCACCACCAGGAACAACGCGGTCATGGCGAAGCTGATGACAATGGCCGTCAGCACCAGCGCCTGGGGCAGCGGGTCGGTGTAGTGCAGCAAGTCGTGGGGCACGCCGTCCTTGATGATAGGCTCCTTGCCGATGAACAGGCTGCCCATGCTGAAGATGAACAGGTTGACGCCGTAGGACAGCAGGCACAGGCCCATGATCACCTGGTAGGTACGCGGGCGCAGGATCAGCCAGACCCCCGAGGCGGCGAGGACACCGATGGCGACTGCTATGACTTCTTCCATCAGGCGGCTCCTGCTTGGCTGGACTTGGCGGGGCGGTAGGCACGCACCGACTGGTGGGCCAGCGCGGTGAGGATCAGCAGGGTCGAGCCGACCACCACGGTATACACGCCGATGTCGAAGAACAGCGCGCTGGCCACATGCACGTCACCCAGCAGCGGCAGGTGCAGGTGGGCGGTGTGGGTGGTGAGGAACGGGTAGCCGAGCAGCATCGCCCCGGCGCCGGTAAGGGTGGCGCAGAGCAGGCCGGTGCCCATCCAGCGCAGCGGGCGCAGGCTCATCTGCGCCTCGACCCACTGTGTACCGGCGACCATGTACTGCAGGATGAACGCCACCGACATCACCAGGCCCGCGACGAAACCGCCGCCGGGCTGATTGTGGCCACGCATGAACAGGTACATTGACACCAGCAGGGCGATCGGCAGCAGCAGGCGCACCAGAGCGGCCGGCACCATCATGAAGCCCAACGCGGTGTCGGTGGCGTGGCGCGGGTTGACCAGGTCGGTGACCACGTCCGGTGCCAGCTGCCGCTGCTGAGCCGGCAACTGCATGCTCTCCTTGGGCGGGCGGAAGCGGCGCAGCAGGGCGAACACGGTCAGCGCCACGGCCACCAGTACGGTGACTTCACCGAGGGTATCGAAGCCACGGAAGTCCACCAGCATCACATTGACCACGTTGGTGCCCCCGCCCTCTGGCAGGGCGCGGCTAAGGAAGAACGAGGAAATGTCGTTGGGCGTCGGGCGGGTGAGCATGGCGTAGGACAGCAAGGCCATGCCGCCGCCGACCAGCACCGCCAGCAGCAGGTCGCGCAAGCGGCGCAGACGTGCGCGGTCCTGGCTGCCGGGCAGCGGCGAGACACCTTCGATACGCCGGGGCAGCCAGCGCAGGCCAAGGAGGATCAGCACGGTTGTCACCACTTCGACCGCCAGCTGGGTCAGGGCCAGGTCGGGCGCGGAGAACCAGACAAAGGTGATGCAGGTCATCAGGCCGCAGACGCCGACCATGATCAGCGCCGCGAGACGGTGGTATTTGGCCTGGTAGGCGGCGCCGATGGCGCAGGCGATGGCGATCAGCCACAGCGCGACGAACACCCCGGAGCCGGGGATCTTCGGTCGGTCGCCCCAGCTCAGGCCGCTGTACAGCAGTGGTGTCAGGCCGGCGATGAATGCCGCCAGCACCAGCATGAACAACTGCGTCTGCAGGCGGCGGGTAGTCAACAGGCGCTCGATGTGCCGGGCCAGCAGCATCAACCGCACCAGGCCATGCTCGAACAGGCGCTTGCCATTGAAGCGCTCGATCAGCGGCGGGTGGGGGAAGCGACCGCGCTGCAGCTGCTTGCGCAGCAGCAGATAGAGGATGATGCCGCCGCTCATGGCGATCAGGCTCATGATCAACGGCGCGTTCCAGCCATGCCAGATGGCCAGGCTGTACTCCGGCAGGGTGCCGCCCACCACCGGCAGGGCGGCGGCGGCCAGCAGCGGGCCGACCGATTGGGCCGGGAAGATACCGACCACCAGGCACGTGAGCACCAGTAGTTCGACCGGTGCGCGCATCCAGCGGGGAGGCTCGTGGGGCGTGTGTGGCAGATCGTCGGCCGCGGGTCCGAAGAACACGTCGACGGTGAAGCGCAGCGCATAGGCCACGCTGAAGGTTCCGGCGAGGGTGGCGATCACTGGCAGGGCGGCCTCGACCCAGGCGGTCGAGGTGATGAACACGGTCTCGGCGAAGAACATCTCCTTGGACAGGAAGCCGTTCATCAGCGGCACCCCGGCCATCGAGGCGCTGGCGACCATGGCCAGGGTGGCGGTGAACGGTACCAGGCGGAACAGCCCGCTGAGGCGGCGGATGTCGCGGGTGCCGCTTTCGTGGTCGATGATCCCCGCGGCCATGAACAGCGAGGCCTTGAAGGTGGCGTGGTTGAGAATATGGAACACCGCGGCGACGGCGGCCAGCGGACTGTTCAGGCCCAGCAGCAGGGTGATCAGGCCCAGGTGGCTGATGGTCGAGTAGGCCAGCAGGCCCTTGAGGTCGTTCTGGAACATCGCGGCGAAGGCGCCGAGCAGCAGGGTGGCGGCACCGGCGCCGCCGACGATCCAGAACCACTCCTCGCTGCCCGACAACACCGGCCACAGGCGGGCGAGCAGAAACACCCCGGCCTTGACCATGGTCGCCGAGTGCAGGTAAGCCGATACGGGAGTGGGCGCCGCCATGGCATGGGGCAGCCAGAACTGGAAGGGGAATTGCGCGCTCTTGGTCAGGGCGCCGATCAGGATGAGGGGCAGCAGCACCGGGTACAGCGCATGCTGGCGGATGATGTCGCCGGCAGCCAGGACCTTGTCCAGGTCATAGCTGCCGACCACATGGCCGAGCAGCAGCGCCCCGACCAGCAGGCACAAACCGCCGGCCCCCGTCACCATCAATGCCATGTAGGCGCCGCGGCGGGCGTCGGCGCGGTGGTGCCAGTAGCCGATCAGCAGAAACGAGAACAGGCTGGTCAACTCCCAGAAGAACACCAGCTGGAGCAGGTTGCCGGAAATCACCAGGCCGAGCATGGCGCCCATGAATGCCAGGAAGAAGGCGAAGAATCGCGGCACCGGGTCCTGCGGCGACATGTAGTAGCGCGCGTACAACGCCACCAGGCTGCCGATGCCCAGCACCAGCAGGCTGAACAGCCAGGCAAAACCGTCCATGCGCAGGACCAGGTTCAGGCCCAGGCTGGGCAGCCACAGGAATTCCTCGCGAATCACCCCGCCATCGGCCACCTGTGGGTACAGCAACGCCACCTGGACGGTACCGACCAGGGCCACGAGCCCGGCGAGAATGGACTCGGCGTTGCGTGCGTTGTGCGGCAGGACAGCCGCCAGGCAACTGCCTATGAAGGGCAGAAGCAATAGCACAATCAATGACATAGCGTTCTGTTCTGAGAAGTTTGCCAAGGATCATACGTGCCGGGGGGGGATCACCAACACGCAAGCAGTTGCAGGATCGTACAAATGTGCTGTGACAAGCTGTTTTTTTATAACAGTTTTTTACAAAGCATAGCGGATGACAGCGTTGCCGTGGGGCTGCTTTGCAGCCCTGAGGATGCGCAGGAGGGCTACAATCCCGTCTCGCGCTGACGCGCGTCATCGTCCGGCAACGCCTCTGCCTCATCCTGGCGACGAATCTTCAGCTCGCTTACCACCACCGCCAGCACGATCAGCACCCCGCCGATCAACGCCACGCCGGGCAGCCGCTCGCCGGCAACGCGCCCGACGATGCCGGCCCACACCGGCTCGCCCGCATAGATCAGCGTGGCGCGGGTCGGCGAGACCGACTTCTGCGCCCAGTTCATCGCCACCTGGATCACCGCGCTCATGGCGCCCAGGCCCACCGCGCTGGCCAGCAGCAGCCATGAAAAATCGGGGAGCTGCTCCTGGGTGGGCACGATCATCAGGAACGACAGCGCCGAGGCGGTGGCCAACTGCACCACGGTGACCCGACGCACATCCACCTTGCCCGCATAGCGGCTGATCAGGATGATCTCGCCAGCGATCGCCACGGCGCTTACCAGCGTCACCAGCTCGCCTTCGCTGAAGTGCAGCGCGCCGCCCTCGGGGCCAGCCAGCAGCATCAGCCCGGCGAAGGCCAGGCCGATGCCCAGGCTCGGCATCAGGCCTGGGCGGCGGCCCAGCACCAGCCATTGCAGCAAGGGCACGAAGGGCACATAGAGCGCGGTGATGAATGCCGACTGGCTGCTGCTGATGGTCTGCAGGCCCATGGTCTGCAAGCCGTAGCCGAGCATGATCGACACGCCGATCAGCACCCCGGCCTTGAGTTCGGTGGCGGTCAGCCCCGCCAGCGAGCGGGCCGACACCATGCCGACGAACAGCGCGGCGGCAGCGAAGCGCAGGCCGACGAAGAACATCGGGCCACTGACGCTCATGACGTTGTGCACGATAAGGAAGGTGCCGCCCCAGAGCATGGTGATGAACACCAGCACCAGTTCGGCCTTGCTCAGGCGGAAGGTGACGGCGGGCTTGCTGGGGGAGGCTTGGCTCATGGTCTTGCGCACTCGGAAGGGGCGGCGCACAATTCGCCGCAAAGTGGGCAGTATACTGCGCACCCCCTACCAGTGAGCAATATAGTGCACAAAGATTCCGAGCACCGGGCTTCGGTGCTGCAGCATGTCAGCCAGAATGTTCGCCGCCTGCGCGGTGACGCCGGCCTGAGCCAGGCCGCCCTGGCCGAGCGCTCCGGGGTCAGCCGGCGCATGCTGGTGGCCATCGAGGCCGGCGAGAAGAATGTCAGTCTCACCACCCTGGACCTGATCGCCGAAGCGCTCGGGGTGGCGTTCAGCACCCTGATCCAGGCCCCCGACCGCCGCGATCCCAGCCGTATCGACGAGTTGGCCTGGGCCGGCGTGCACCCTGCCAGCCGGGCCGTGCTGCTGGGCAGCAGCCCGGCCCGGCGCGAAGTCGAGCTGTGGGAGTGGACCCTCGCACCTGGCGAGTGCTACGCCAGCGAGGCAGACGCCGCCGGCTGGAGCGAACAGATCTATGTGACCGAAGGCCGCCTGACGCTGATCATCGAAGGCGGCGAGCGGCAGTTGGGCAAGGGCGAGTTCTTCGTCTTCCCCAGCGATTGCCGCTACGCCTATCGCAATGATGGCGAGGAGGCGGTGCGTTTCGTGCGTAATGTGGTGATCTGAGGGGTAGAGCGGGTGCTGAAGACATCGGCATAGGCGAACGCCAACGCGGTCATCGGTCTTCAGCGCCTGATCCTCAATCCTGGCTCGGTGGGTGGGGGCCGGGGCCTTCATCGGCCAGGCGATCATGGTGGTTGCGCAGCGGGCACTCTTTCAGCGACATGCAGCCACAGCCGATGCAGCCATCGAGCTGGTCGCGCAACATCACCAGCTCGTCGATACGCCGGCTCAGGTCGTCGCGCCAGCGTGCCGAGAGGCGCTGCCAGTCGTCTGCGGTGGGCGTATGGTCGCAGGGCAGGGTATCCAGGGCGTTGGCGATGTCGGCCAGGGGGATGCCCAGGCGCTGGGCCATCTTGATTACCGCCACTCGGCGCAGCACGGCCCGTGGGTAGCGCCGCTGATTGCCGGCGTTGCGGGTGCTGTGGATCAGGCCCTTGGTCTCGTAGAAGTGCAGGGCGGTCACGGCCACGCCGCTACGGGCGGCCAGCTGGCCGACGCTGAGCAGGCGTTCCTGGGAGGAAGGGGGTTTCATCGTCAACAAAATCCTTGACCTTGAGTTAGCTGGAGGTTTTACCCTCCACGACCATCTGCTGCAAGAGCCCGAAACGAGGAGAAGCAACATGACGGCCAACACCCATTCCCTGTGGTTCACCCAGATGATCGAGTACGACGTGCCACCGCTGCGCCAGGATGCGCTGGCCGAGGCGCTGGTGGTGCGCAGCGAGCACCTGGCGCAACGCTGCGACGGCTTGCTGAGCGTCAGCATCCAGGTTAGTGACGACGGCCGGCGGGTGCTTCAGCTCCTGCGCTGGCAATCGCGCCAGGCGTGGGCGGCAGCCGCGGGAAGCTTCATCGAGGAGCCGTTCCTCGACCTGCTGGGCGAGCATCAGGCGCGGGGGGTGAATTTCGCCGCCTACCAGACCCTGCGCAGCCTTGTGCGCGGCGCCGATGGTGGCCTGCACTGCCAGTTGGGCAGCGCTCAGGCGTACCAAGGCGCATAGTGCGGGTAGCGGTCCAGGCGGGCACCAATGACCATCTCGCTGATCCAGGACGTGAGTATCGCGCTGTAGGCCTTCTGGCTTTCTTCGCTGGACAGGGCATGGTCGGCGCCGTCTACCAGGCGGTGGGTCATGGAATGGGCACTGACGAACGCCGAGCGGTAACTCATCAACGTGCTGTGAGGTACGTAGTCGTCCTGCTCGGACTCCACCAGCAGTACATCGCCGCCAAATTCGGCGCAGGCTGCCAGGGCACGGTTGTCGGCCGGGCCAAGGCTGAGCTGGCGGTAGGCGTTGAGGCGCTGGCGGTCGAGGGCCTGCTTGGGCGCGTTCCATTCGTCGTCCCAGTAGAGGGCGGGCACCCTGAGCGCCAGCCATTTGACCGGCCGGCGCGGGGTAAGCAAGGTGGCCAGGTAGCCACCGTAGCTACTGCCGATCACGGCAATGGCGGCGGGGTTCACCGAAGGGTGGCTGGCGAGCCGGTCGTAGGCGGCCAGCAGGTCGGCGAGGTTCTGCTCGCGGGTGACGCTCAGGCGCTGGCTTTCGGTCTTTTCATGGCCGCGCAGGTCGAAGGTCATGCAGACGCAACCTAGCCCGGTGATCTGCCGGGCACGGGCCAGGTCGCGCTGCTGGCTGCCGCCCCAGCCATGGACGAAGAGAATCCCTGGCATGCGGCTGCCGGGGCTGACCAGGGTGCCGGCAATGCTTTCCCCTTCGACTTGCAGTTCCACAGTTTCACTCTCGATGGTCATGGTCGCGTATCCGTGCATATTTGCTGAGTTGTCCAAGTTCACTGTCATGCCCCTGATAGAACAGCGTGGCATCGGCAGGCAGTCGCGCCTGGCCGAACACCTCGTGGGTCGATGCGCATAGCCGCTGCAGGGCCGGGTCGGCGGCGAACGTCGACAGCGCCAGGACCTCGGCTGGGCTGGCGCCCCCGATGCGCCACGACTGTTCGAGCACGCCGCTGCGCAGGTGGCCTTGGCGGTCGTTGCCCCGGGCGATGTCGTAGTTGCGGCGCGAAGCGATGAAGCCAGGGAAGTAGCGTTCGGCGGCCTGTTCGTAGGCCATGGCCTGATTGATGGCCAGGCGCAGATGATCGTCCAGCGGCAGTTGCAGCAGTTGCAGGTAGTCGCCCCGCACCACCACCAGGTCGGAGCCGCCGTAGACCTCGGTCCCTGCGTGGTCGCGGGTTAAGTGCTGGGTGCCGTGGTAACTGAGGGTGAGCCCGGCCACGCGCACCTGGCCGACGCTGAAGGTCTCGACCGCGTCCAGGTCCTCTTCCAGCACCAGGCCCCACAGCCCCAGGGCCTCGTCGTCCATTGCCTGCAGTAGCGGTTCCAGGGCCTGGGAATCGTTGATCACCTGCTGGCCTCTGCCTGCACAAGCCAGTACCGGCTTGACACGCACCGGGCCGTCGCGCAGCAGCAGCTCGGCGGCGCGGCGCGCGTCTGCCTTGGAGAACACCGTGTAGCCGCGCAGCAGGGCGTCGCTGGCCAGTTGGGCGAAGGCATCCGTCCAGCCGGGTGGAAAGCTGGCATCGGCTGGCAGGGGATGGGAAATCGCCTTGGTGGCCATGTGTGGATGGCTGACCGCACCGCCGAATAGGTCCTCTTCGCCATGGATGCCGAGTGCCATCTGGCGCGTCGGGTCGACCAGGGTGTCGCTCGGCACGTAGTAACAGCGGGCATCGGCGCTGGGCACGGGCGCTGACTCGACCCGATCGATGCCCAGCAGGTGTGCCAGGTACTGGGCGATTTTCAGGTGCGTCGCCTGCTCATGGTCCGGCGTGTGCGCCCGGGTGTCGAGGAGCACGACCGCGGTTTTCGGTGCGCGGGAGTGGGGCATGGCCAACCTCGCGTTCGCAGGGTGTGTAAGGGGTGTGAAGGCGCGTAGGCTGTTTAGTTCAGGAGGAAGGATCGACGGTCGGCAGGGCACTTGGGGCAATGCATGCCTTGTTACGGTCGTGGTGATTGCGGGCGCCTGCCAGCTGTTTCATTATCAACGGCTTGGACCCGTCGACACCTATCCGCAGGAGTGCGCATGAACAGTCAGTCCCCTCTTCACGAACCCGTACCGGCGCGCCTTGCCCGTGTGCGCGAGGCCATGGCCCGGGAGGGCGTGGCTGCCTTGCTGGTGCCTTCGGCCGACCCGCATTTGTCCGAGTACTTGCCTGGCTATTGGCAGGGACGGCAATGGTTGTCCGGCTTCGAGGGGTCGGTGGGCACGTTGGTGGTCACGGCGGATTTCGCTGGGCTCTGGGCTGACAGTCGCTATTGGGAACAAGCGAACAAGGAGCTGGCCGGCAGTGGCATCGAGCTGATGAAGCTGCGGCCCGGCCAGCCAGGCGCGTTGGAGTGGTTGGGTGCGGAGGTCGACGGTACCGTTGCGGTGGACGGTGCGGTCATGGCAGTGGCCGCAGCCCGCCAGTTAAGCGAGCGTCTGCAGGCGCGGGGCGCAAAGTTACGTACGGACATCGATCTGCTGGCCGGGGTCTGGAGCGACCGGCCATTGTTGCCGGGCAATCCGGTCTACCAGCACCTGCCGCCCCATGCGACCGTCAATCGCGCGCAAAAGCTTGCCGAGCTGCGGGGCACCCTGCAGGAAAAAGGCGCCGACTGGCATTTCATTGCCACGCTCGACGATATCGCCTGGCTGTTCAACCTGCGTGGCAGCGACGTTTCCTACAACCCCGTGTTCGTCTCTTTCGCGTTGGTCAGCCAGGACAAGGCGTACCTGTTCGTCGGGCGTGACAAGGTCGATGGGCACCTGCGCGACGTATTGGCGGTCGATGGTATCGAGGTTCGTGACTACGCAGCGGTCGGCGACGCGCTGTCGGCGATTCCGGCCACGGCCAGCCTGCTGGTGGATCCGGCGCGGGTCACCCGTGGGCTGCTGGATCACCTGCATGGGCAGGTTCGGCTGGTCGAGGGCATCAATCCGACGACCTTGAGCAAGTCGCGCAAGGGTGAAGGGGATCTCGTCCATATCCGCCAGGCCATGGAGCAGGACGGCGCGGCATTGTGCGAGTTCTTTGCCTGGTTCGAAGCGAACCAAGGGGCGCAGCACATCACCGAGCTGACCATCGATGAGCGGTTGAGCGCGGCCCGCGCCCGCCGTCCGGGCTTTGTATCGCTGAGCTTTTCCACCATCGCGGCCTATAACGCCAATGGCGCCATGCCGCACTACCGCGCCACCGAGCAGTCACATGCCGTGATCGAGGGCAATGGCCTGCTGTTGATCGATTCAGGTGGGCAGTATCTAGGGGGAACCACCGATATCACCCGAATGGTGCCGATCGGCGAGCCGAGCCGCGAACAGAAGGCGGATTGCTCGCGGGTGCTCAAGGGCATGATCGCGCTGTCCAGGGCCAGGTTCCCGCGTGGGATCCTCTCGCCTCTGCTCGATGCCATCGCCCGCGCGCCGATCTGGGCTGACCAGGTCGATTACGGGCATGGCACCGGCCACGGTGTCGGCTACTTCATGAATGTGCACGAAGGCCCGCAGGTGATCGCCTACCAGGCGGCTGCCACGCCGCAGACAGCCATGCAGCCGGGGATGATCAGCTCGATCGAGCCTGGGACCTACCGGCCGGGGCAGTGGGGGGTGCGTATCGAGAACCTGGTGGTCAATCGCGAGGTCGGTACCAGTGAGTTTGGCGAGTTCCTGGCGTTCGAAACCTTGACCCTGTGCCCGATCGACACGCGCTGCCTGTTGGTCGAGGCGCTGGGCAGGGAGGATATTGCCTGGTTGAACAGCTATCACCAGACGGTGCGCGAGCGGCTTGCCCCTTTGCTGGAAGGTGAAGCGCTGGCGTGGCTGGAGCGGCGGACCGCGCCTCTCTGAAAGTGAAAAGGGCAGCCATTGGCTGCCCTTCATGCATCTGTTACTTGCAAATCACGATCATGCTGCGGCTGGTGTAGCCGGCAGGGTTGATGCCGAAAACGTAATCGCCAGGCTCTTCGTCGGAGTCACCGGAGCGGGCGATGACCTTGTAGCCCTTGCTGCTACAGGAGCTGGCGGCCTTGCTGTAGCACTTCTCCCACGACGAGGAGAGTCCCGAGCAATTGATATGCAGGCCTTTCTTCCCTCGTTTCACCTCGGTATTGGCTGTCGCGGCACATCCAGCGATGACCAGGATGCCCAGGATGAGCAAAATACGTTTCATTCCTGTCCTTATACGGCCCGACTACATTAACGGACCTGACGTTTGCGCGTTTCCTCTTCCTTGATGATCCCCGGCGTCCATGTACCGCTCAGTAGATAGCGTCAAGATTATGATCTGGTGACAGCTTAATCAGCCACGCCGGGCGGTACAAGGCTACAGGTTGGCTAAATGAAAATATTTCTCAAATCAGTCGGCAGCCACGGGTGGCGCCGCTTCCCGTTTCATGGAAAGGGTAGCGCCCACCGAGGCGGTGATGATGGCGAGAATGGCCAGCCACTGCCAGAGCGTGAGCTGCTCGCCCAGGAACAGTAACCCGGACAATGCGCCAAAGGCTGGTTCGATGCTCATCAGGGTGCCGAAGGTG